>JANXPR010000284.1 GCA_025357215.1 Acidobacteriaceae bacterium
CGGGCTGGGGTGGACGGCCGCCCTCGGCCGTGGCTTTTATGCCGCTGCCTTTCAATCGTCAATTTTGGCAATTACGGCGATTTTGGCAATCTCTTCTGATTCATCCCAATTTGGCGTAGGGTTTGAGCGAATTGCCATTCCAATCGCTTCAGCGGTGAGGAATCTGCTTTTATTTAGTTTTCAAAGAACACTCATCAGCCGCCTGGGCGGCTCGGCTCCCGACCGGAGCTTGATTCCCTAGTATATCGTATTTTATTCGCCTTAGGAAGCTAAGAGTAGCCTGTAGATATGCTCTTGAGGATTTTCCCTTGAATACAGGTCAGGGACATACCGGGTACCAGTCCCGACAGCAGTTTGCGATGCTTTTCACTTTTTTTACGAGGGAGTTTGAGGGTTCCCGGCTGACTGGCCAAATCTCTGGCGGAGAGGGAGGGATTTGAACCCCCGATACCCTTTCAGGTATGTCCGCTTTCGAGGCGGATCGTTTCAACCACTCACGCACCTCTCCGCGCCGTGAAACTTCGTGGTCTGCATTATTTTAACAGGTGTGGCCAAACCAACGCTGCGCTGCTTCAGAAAGACATAACCTCTAATCCCTGTCATCTTGAGCGAGCCTGAGTTCCGGCGTGCCGGAATGAAGGCGAGTCGAAAGATCCCGACGATGCCTGGAGCATCCATGCCGCTCCAGGGAGTTCTCACCGTGCTCCAATCGTCCCCCGGGTGCGCGAGGAGTGAATTTGAAGGGTGAGCGCCGTAGCGCGGGCACATCTCTATCGCCGTTCCTTAAAAAACATCTTCAATAGTTCCGAGCACTCTTCTGCCATCACGCCCGCCGTCACTTCCATCGCATGATTCAATTTGGGATGGTTGATGACCCCCATCACCGACCCTGCCGCTCCTGCTTTCGGGTCTGTCGCGCCGTAGACCAGGCGCGCCACGCGCGCGTGGACCATCGCTCCCGCGCACATCGCACAAGGCTCAAGGGTCACGTAGAGACTACAGCCGCCCAGTCGATGGTTGCCCAGTCGGGCGCCGGCTTCGCGCAGGGCAATAATTTCGGCATGGGCCGCCGGGTCGCTATCGTGCAGATTCCGGTTCTGGCCGCGGCCCACCACCTGGCCATCGCGTACCACGATGGCTCCCACCGGGACCTCTCCCGCTTCGGCAGACAGGCGCGCTTGTTCCAGCGCCATCGCCATGAAAGCGGAATCTTCCGGGTGATCTGCGGCGGGTTGGTCAGGAATTTGCGGCATGGCACACGGTCAATGTAATGCGAACTGATTCTAACGCATTGGTTTTCTTGATCAGTCCAGTTAGATCATTGATTGCAGTTGCGTACGAAATAGGAAAGTGGAGCCCGTGCCCACTATAATCTGCTTTGCAGTTAACCAAGCGCACGGAGAGAAAGCCATGACAATCACCACTACGCCGGTAAGGAATCCACTTCTGGGTTGGGACATTACAGTCAACGTTCAAGCAGCCGCCGGTGAGAAGATCGCCGCCGTTGAAGTTTGTGTGAACGATTTCCGGGACGTGAGCGACCAATTCGATCCACCGCTGGATTCCTGGCAAAAACTGCTGACTCAGCGAGGCGTTTTCCCCGGTGACAACCGCGCGGATGTTGTGGTAACCGATCAGAACGGCAACCAGACGCGCGCCCGCCAGGAGTGGTAGCGGTCTAAGCCGGTTGTTGCTGCGTGCCGCAGTGGATGGCGCCCAGTCCCCATATGAAATCGCCACAGTAAATTCCCACGACCTCATGTTTGGGAAATAGTCCGGCAAGGATATTGAGCGCGACGTGGTCGTTGGGATCGTTGAACGTGGGCGTCAGCACCAGGTCATTGGCGATATAAAAGTTGCCATAGCTGGCCGGCAGGCGCTGACCCTCAAACACCACCGGGCGCGGCATCGGCAACTCGACCACTTGCAGCTTGCGGCCTTGGACGTCCGTGGCGGCGCGCAGGCGGCGCAGGTTTTCCTGTAAGAGTTCGTAGTTGGCATCAGCTCGGCTGCGCTCGACCACGGTGAGTACGGTATCTGTGGCGACGAAGCGCGAGATGTCGTCAACGTGACCGTGTGTGTCATCGCCCACAATGCCGCGGTCCAGCCAGATGACCTTCTCAACGCTAAGGTAGTCGGCGAAAATCTGCTCAAGATCTTTTTTCCCGAGTCCCGGGTTCCGTTGTTGTTTTTCGCTTAGGAGACATTCTTCCGTCGTGAGCAGCAGTCCTTGGCCGTTCACATCAATGCTGCCGCCTTCCAGGACTACGTGGTAGAGCTTGCCATTTCTTCCGGCGTTTCCTTTGCGTTCAATCAGCGGGGTGAACTGCTTCAGCTTGAGCTTCCGCGAGATACGTTCCGGCAGTTGGTTATCAAGCTTCCAGTTGGAATACTTGGCCCAGGCGTTGAACCGCCAGTTGACAGTAGCCACGCGGTCTGGCTCGCCATGGCGGGCGGAGCCATCGGCGGTGTTCCGAACAATGCCGTCAGCGGTGTTTCGAACAATGCCGTCAGCAGTTTTTCGAACAACGAACGTCGGGCCGGAATCGCGCGTCCACCCGCGGTTGGTGGGCCACAGATGAAAGTTTACTCGCTTCATGTCCACGCCGGCGCGCCGCAGAACGTCGCGGGCAGCGGCTTTCGCTTTGGCGTCACGCAGGACAATGTTCACGTCTTCCACGCGCGCCAGATGTTTCACGATGTCCGCATAAACCCAGGGGATAGGTCCGAACTTACCCGGCCAGTCACTGCGATTCTGCGGCCAGCCAATCCAAGTGGCGGAGTGGCGTTCCCACTCGGCCGGCATACGGTAACCAAGAGCGCGGGGCGTGGCCTGTGCTTCCAACCGATTGGTATTCTGTGCCAAAAGTTTTAACCCTTGTCATCCTGAGCGAGGCCGAGCGACGTCTTGGGTCGTGAGGACGAGTCGAAGGACCCCGGGAATGTTGCAATCTGAAATGCCGCTTCAGGGAGTTCTCTCAAGAAAGCTTTTCGTCTTTCGCGATGGAAAATAAATGCAGAGGACCTTCGACTCGCCGTTGTCCGGCATCGCCGGACGCCCACTCGCTCAGGATGACAAGCTGGAAACGGATTTGTGTCAGCGAGCTTGATCGTTGTCACCGCCATCAATCGATGAACCTCTTGGTGATGTCGCCGTAGCTGTCGATGCGGCGGTCACGGAGGAACGGCCAATTGCGCCGCGTCTCTTCCAGCAACTTCAAATCGCATTTGCCGATCAGGATCTCTTCTTTATCATGTGACGCTTCGGCAATGATCCGTCCGAAGGGATCGCATAAGAACGATCCTCCCCAAAACTCCAGGCCTTTGCCCTGGGCGCGATTCCCGCGAATGTCACCGAACTCATGTCCCACGCGGTTGACGACGCCCACGAACACTCCGTTGGCGATGGCGTGCGCGCGCTGCATCGTTCGCCACGCGTCATGTTGGGCCACACCGAACTCGGCTTTCTCGTCCGGATGCCAGCCAATGGCCGTGGGATAGAAAAGTATGTTCGCGCCTTGCAGGGCCGTGAGCCGCGCGCCTTCCGGATACCACTGGTCCCAGCAGACGAGCGTGCCCAGGCTTCCGAAAGTGGTGTCAAAGGCTTTGAAGCCGAGATCGCCCGGAGTGAAGTAAAACTTTTCGTAGTAGAGCGGATCGTCCGGGATGTGCATCTTGCGGTAGATGCCCTTGAGGCTGCCGTCGGTTTCCAGAATTGCTGCCGTGTTGTGGTACAAGCCGCGCGCGCGCTTCTCAAACACTGACGCAATGACCACGACCTTGAGTTCGCGGGCGATGGCCGCCAGCGCATCGGTGGTTGGTCCGGGGATGGGCTCCGCCAGGTCGAACAGCGCATGTTCTTCCCGCTGGCAGAAATACTGCGCGCGAAAAAGCTCCGGCAGGCAGATTACCTCCGCGCCTTTCTTCGCCGCCTCGCGGACTTTGTCGCACGCGCGACGAAGGTTCTCGTCCGGATCAGGCGAGCAGGACATCTGGATCAAGCCGACGGTAAAGGATTCAGGATGCAAGAGTGCTTTTCCTTTTTAATTATTCTTCAAATACTCTTAAAGAATTGTCATTCCGTCTATAACAACGACGGCGGAGTCAAGAGAAAACGAGGGCGTGGACGCCTGCGGGTTTGCAGAAGCGCCATTTCGCTCTCGATGGGACCGGAAACTGTTTGCGATGACCAAGAC
>JANXPR010000285.1 GCA_025357215.1 Acidobacteriaceae bacterium
GTCTTGGTCATCGCAAACAGTTTCCGGTCCCATCGAGAGCGAAATGGCGCTTCTGCAAACCCGCAGGCGTCCACGCCCTCGTTTTCTCTTGACTCCGCCGTCGTTGTTATAGACGGAATGACAAACAATAAAGGGCCGTTCCGGCTTCAGCCTTTGCTTGCGCGCCGGCTTCGGAATGACAATACTTGATTGGTTTGGTAAAGCCGATGCCCTCAGGACGACTTACCCGCCTCACGCTCCGTGCGCTCGATTCCGCGGCCCGGCTCCTGCCAGGCGGCAAGCGGAAAGCCGAACATCTGAACACCGGCCGTCGCGGCGAAGAGGAAGCCTATTTCTATCTTCGCGAAAACGGGTACGTCATGATCGCGCGCAATTACCGCAGTCCGCGCAGCCGCAGCGAACTCGATCTTGTCGGATGGGATGGAGACATGCTGTGCTTCATTGAAGTAAAGACCAGGACAACGCGGGCCGTTCAAGCGGCAGAAGTGGCGGTGGACGCGGAGAAGCAACGCGACTTGGCGCATGTAGCACGCGAGTTCTTAAGGAAAATGAAAGGCAATCCGACCTACCGCTTTGATGTGGTGAGCGTTTACTTTGAAGCCGGCGAGCGGCCCACGGAAATCACTTTATTCAAAAACGCTTTCTCTCCATAAAGACTGGGCTGAACGAATCGCGTGCGCTCTGCAGGCAAATCAAATATTTGATACGAAAGATTTTGGGTAGAGGTGACGAACGTTATAATCCTGCCCATGGCATTGAAAACCAATACGCTCATGCTGTTGTTCGCCATTATGATCGCCGTTCCGAACCCGGCGCAAACGCAACAACCTAAACCCAGTGAGCGTACGCCGCAGAAGGCGAGACTCCCGGCTGATCCCTTTCATCTGTTCCGCTATCGGATATCCGAGTCAGGGCAAGGACAATACTTTGCCGGTTTCTCAAAAGTCTCAGTCAAAGGCTCCGCCGCCTCAGGAGGCTACGATCCGCGGGGAAGCAACCGGGGCAGAGACAAATATGAGGCGATCACGCTTGAACGCGGCGTCACCCAGGATCCTTCGTTTGCGCACTGGGCAAGCCAGGGGCGGCAGATCAGGGACCTGTTCATTGATGGATTCGACGAAGCCGGCCACAAGAACTCCACCATGAGACTGGTCCAGTGTACGGTTACGCAATACCAGTCCGTACCTGATCTGCTCGGTCCAGCCAACCGGGTGACGATCCAGGTGGCCACCCTTCAATGCCAGAGCCTGACGCGCCGCTAACTTCAACCGTGAAAGAGCAGCGTAAATCGAGCTCAAAGCTGCAGGCAGTTGTAGAATAGTAACCGTGCCTGATCTCAGAAAAGATCCGATAACCGGCCGCTGGGTGATCATCTCCACGGACCGGTCCAAGCGGCCCACCGATTTCATCCGCGAGCGCGCTGACATCAAGAACAACGCGTTCTGTCCTTTCTGTCCCGGCCACGAAGACAAAACGCCGGCTGAGATTTTGGCTTACCGTCCGGGAGAAAATGGCCACAACAAGCCAGGGTGGAACCTGCGCGTGGTACCCAACAAATTCCCGGCCCTGGGCATTGAAGGCGATCTTGACCGCCAAGCCGACGGCATGTTTGACCGCATGAACGGCATTGGCGCGCATGAAGTGGTGATTGAAACGCCCAACCACATGGAATCGTTGGCAACGATGCCGGTAAAGCGCGTGGAAGACGTGCTGTGGGCCTTCCGCGACCGCATCCTGGACCTGAAGCAGGACCGCCGGTTCAAGTACATCATGGTCTTTAAGAACCATGGCGAGGCCGCGGGCGCGTCGCTCGATCATCCGCACTCACAGCTGATCGCGCTACCGATTCTTCCGAAACAAGTGGTGGAAGAACTGGACGGCGCCAAGAAATATTTCTCCAATAAAGAACGCTGCATTTTTTGCGACATTCTGCATCAGGAACTGGAATTGAAAGTACGCGTGGCGGCGGAGAACCAGGATTTTGTCACGCTGTGTCCGTATGCGCCGCGCTATCCATTTGAAACCTGGATCCTGCCGCGTAGACACGAATCGGCATTTGAGAATTCACCCTCCAGCCTCTACGAAAATCTGGCGCGGATGTTGAAAACGATCCTGAATAAATCAATTCAAGTGCTGGACGATCCCGCGTACAACCTGGTGCTGCACACGTCCCCCATCCAGGAAAACACCAACGACTACTACCACTGGCACCTGGAGATCATCCCCAAGCTAACCAAGACGGCAGGGTTTGAATGGGGCACGGGGTTTTACATCAACCCCACGCCGCCGGAAGAAGCTGCGCGGTTCCTGCGGGAAGCCGTAGTTGAAGAAGCCCAGACGGTAAAGTCTTAAATCAGCGCGGCATCCTAAGGACGAGAAAATTAACTGGGGTCTGACGTGCCTGCGGGAGTATAGTCAGCTCAGCTTCTTTTTGTTTTCCCTGGGGGACACCTACTTGCGCAACTTCTTTCTTGCCTTGCAGATCTTCGCTGCATTTTTCCTCACGCTTTTTGGCCTGGCCGAGTTGTTTCATGGTGCAGCGGCAGATACTGGGATGCGTTTTGTCGCAGCGCTAATCGCAGCTCTGGGGCTGACGTTTTTGTCCTTGATCGGATTGAATGTGAAGAAGGCCCGCGGGTAGTCGCTAACTACCTAGGGCTTGCCGGTTGAATCGTTTTGTCTGGCACTGGAATACTGTGGCGAGCGTTCACGCAGTTTTTTAACGGCCTCAATTACGCAAGTGGCGGCGTAATCAATTTCAGCTTCCGTGTTAAACCGGCCTACGCCAAAGCGGATGGCAACGTTGGCCGCCGCGTCACTCAGTCCCAGGGCCTTGAGCACGTACGAAGGCTGCGGTGTTCCTGACGAGCATGCCGAACTGCTGGAAACCGCAATATCACTGATTGCACCCATGAGGGATTCTCCGTCCACATGAAGAAAACTCATGTTCAGGTTCCCTGGCAACCGGAGTTCCATGTGCCCGTTGATGATGACTTCATCGAGCTCGGCCAGCAGGCGGTCACGTAGGCGGTTGCGCAAACCTGCTATGCGGCAACTTTCTTCCGCCATTTCCGCGCGGGCAATTTCACACGCTTTACCAAATCCGACAATTCCCGCTACGTTGAGCGTACCGGAGCGCATGGCGTGCTCATGGCCGCCGCCATCAATCAACGGAGCCACGCGAACATTGGGATGTTGGCGCACATAGAGCGCGCCACAACCTTTGGGCCCGTAATATTTGTGAGCGGTGAGAGATACCAGGTCCAGGTTCGCCGTTTTTACATCTATGGGAAGCTTGCCCATGGCCTGTACGGCGTCTGAATGGAAGAGCACGCCGCGCTCACGACAGATGCGTCCTATTTCTTCAATGGGCTGGAGAACTCCAGTTTCATTGTTGGCGGCCATGATGGTCACCAGGATGGTGCGGTCAGTAAAGGCCTTCTGGAACTGGTCGAGGTCAAGCAGGCCGTCCGGCAGAACCGGCAGGAAGGTCACCCGACATCGTTTACTTTTCTCCAGGCGCTTGCAGCTGTCGAGTATGGCTTTGTGTTCGGTGGTGAGGGTAATGATGTGGTCGCCCTGGTCAGCGAGGGCTTCCGCCACGCCCTTGACCGCCAGGTTGTCGCTTTCCGTGGCGCCGGAGGTAAACACGATTTCCGCTGGAGAAGCGCCTATAAGGGCCGCAACGTGCATGCGCGCGGCTTCCACGGCAGCTTCCGCTTCCCAGCCAAAACTGTGGCTGTGGCTGGCAGCATTGCCAAATTTGCCGGTCAGGTACGGCAGCATCGCGTCCAGCACGCGGGGATCCAGCGGCGTGGTGGCGTGGTTATCAAGATAGATGGGAAGTTTGAGACCTGCGGCAACCGCACGGTCTTTTCCGTTACTGCTCATGCTTGAGATTTTACCTGTGCCGCTTTGCCGGAGGGAAATAAAAAAGCCCGCCGGACGAATCCGGCGGGCATGAGAGTGGTTACGAACTCGAGCTTAGAACGTCAGCTTGCCGCCGAAGATGATGCGACGAGTGATGCTGGGAGTCTGCGTCGGATCGCCAAAGCCGGTGAAGGAGCCGTGCTGGCCAGCGTCGAGCAGGAACGGATCGATGCTGGTGTAGTTGTTGTGGTTGAAAGCATTCAGGAACGTGGTGTGGAACTGGAAGTTAGCGTGCTCGCCCAGTTTCACGGTCTTAAAGATCGACACGTTCGCGATGTTGGAGATGGCGTCAGATACCGGGTTGCGCGGCATGTTGCCGAATGGCGTGCCGAACACCGTCTGGGCCGTCTGGCTGTTGGTGATGAAACGGACCTGGTCCTTGGTCACGGGAACGATGGCGCAAGCCACGTTCGCAACCAGGCAGTTCGTGCCCATGGCCGTCTCGCTCAACAGGGTGGTGGCCGGCAGGAGGCACGTGGGAGCGAGACCTCCATCAAGCAGGTTGCAGGCATCACCAGCGAAGATACCGACAGACTTTGCCGGAGCGCTCAAGCTGCCCAGGAACGCATGTGCGGTTTCAACGCTAGCGAAGTTGGCGATGTAGCCGTTGTCAAAGTAATCGCGGCTGGCAGCTGCGGTCGCCTCGAAAATCTGAACTGGGCTATAGCGCTGACCGGAAGCGATGATGTAGTTGGCCGAGAGTGCCCAGCCGCCCATGATGTGACCCACGAGACCCTTCTGATCTTTGTAGAACGGAAGTGTTTCGGTGGCCAGGATGGTCCACTGGTGCGGATAGTCCAGACCGGAGAACGAATATTCGCCGGGGCCGGTGATCTGGTTGGCAGGGTTCTGGGCCGCGAACAAGCTGTTGCCGCCGCCAAACGTCGAGAAGATTTCGCTGACGTTGTCCAGCGTCTTGCTGTAGGTGTAGGAGCTGCGCACCGTCAACTGTTTGAACAGGTTGTTGGCGCGGAACTCTACCTGAGCAGCATGGTAGTTGGAGTATCCCGTGTTAGAGCGGGTGCGGTTGATGCCGTCATTGCAATTCGTACGGCCTACCGCATCTGCGTTGAATGCCTGGGCCGCCGGGCAAGGAGTCTGGCCGGCTGGAACCAGGTTCGGGAAATCGGCCTGCAGGTTGGCGATCTTCGGGTTTCCATCCAGG
>JANXPR010000295.1 GCA_025357215.1 Acidobacteriaceae bacterium
CGTCTAAACTTTAAGAGCCGTAAGATGGACGGGGCTGATTCAAGTACTTTTCTAAAATCAGCATCTGCAAAATAACATCGCCTGTGAAAACCAACTCTGCTTCCGCCTCGGTGCCCGCGTCTAAGTCCGCGCGCGCAGAGAAGAATTCCGGTCTCGCGCACTGGATGCGCGCGGTCCAAAAGGAGATCGTGCGAGCCGGCGACGGCTTCCACGCTGACCCGGTCCACGATCTACGCGTGGCCCTGCGCCGCTGCCGGTCCATGGTGGACGGTTTGCGGGCCATAGATCCCGACAAAAGCTGGAAGAAGATGCGCCGCCAGGCAACGGAACTTTTTGACAGTCTTGGCGACCTGCGCGATTGCCAGGTTTTGATGGAGTGGGTGGAACAGCTGGGCAAGCCGGACGATCCGGTGACGCAACGCCTTCTGGCGTACGCCAAGCAGAAAGAAACGGAATGCAAGGAGCATGCGCGCGCCGCGGTGGCCAGGTTTGATCAGGAGCAATGGGAGAGATTGACGGCTTCGCTTCCGCGTCGCGCAGCACGACTGCGTCCGGGATCGGATGCGTTCAAAGCCATTGCGCTGGAAAAGTGGACGGACGCGCGCATGCGTGAGAGCGCAGCGCTCAAGACTGGCAGTCCGGCGGCGTTTCACCGCTTACGCATCTCCGTGAAGAAGCTGCGCTATGTGGTGGAAAATTTTCTTCCCGATCTCCATGAGCAATGGGGCAGCGACTTTAAGAAAGTCCAGGACTGGCTGGGAGAGATTCACGATCTAGATGTGCTGCGCGATACGGCAATCACCATTGGCGCCTACGCCACGGACGAAGAGACCGCCCACTGGAACCATATTCTCCGAACCGAGCGCGACTTGCGCATTGAGCGCTACAAAGCAAAAATGGTGGGCGAAGCGTCATTGTGGAAGGTCTGGCGCGCCGGACTGCCTAGCGGACCGGACGCCCGCCAGGCGTCGCTGGGTAAACTGCAAGCGTGGTCGAGTTTTCTGGAGTCCGATCAGCCGCATAGCCGGCGCGTGGCGCGACTGGCGTTGCAAATTCACGATGGTCTGGCAAAAGTTGGGGTACTGGAAGGCAATCGGCAACGATCACGGGAAATGTTGCGCGCCGCGGCGATCGTCCATGAAGTGGGACGGCATGAAGGCGGCAAGGGCCATCACAAAGCGACGCAGAAAATGGTGGGCGAATTGGACCGCCTGGTTGGCTGGACACGGCAAGAACAGAGCATGATCGCCTTGATCGCCCGCTATCATCGCGGCGCGCTGCCCAGTTCAGCCAAACTACGCGAAGTCCCCTTGGAGCAACGCAAACAGACAAAACTTCTCTCCGGTATTTTGCGGCTGGCCAATGCTTTTGACGCCGACCGTGACGGCGCCATCCGGAGAATTGCCGTCAGCAAGCAAAATGAATTCATTTTGATTCAAGCGGAAGGCTTGAATCCGGAAAGCGCACTGGCGGAAACCATTGCCGGCGCGCGCCACTTGCTGGAAATCACGTGCGGAATTCCTGTGATGGTCAGGACGATGCCTGGTACCAGCAGAAAGCCCGTTCGGCTGAGCGCAAAGTAATCCAAAAGTCCGTGTCAATCGCCAAAGCAAACGCCAGTTGACCGGGCTACGCGAACCAGCTCGCATTGGGGATCAACGCGGCGTGGTTGCCCAGCGGCTACGCCGATGTCCACATTACTGATCTGGCCCTGTTGCACGCAGACCATTTTGCCAAATTCGTTGCGTGCGACCAGGTCCACGGCGGCCACGCCAAATCGCGTACTCAGCACGCGGTCGTAAGGTGATGGAGCGCCGCCGCGCTGGGTGTGTCCCAGAACGGTCACGCGGGTTTCTTTGCCGGTGCAACCCTCAATGGCTTCGCGCAGAACGACAGTCGCGTTCTTAGCGACGGAGGAAGACGACGATGAAGCAAGTGCTGCCGGCCGAACTTCGGACGCCTGAAGTTCCGGCGCCAGTAGTTCGTTTGGAAGACTGATTCCTTCGGCCACGGCGACAATCGTAAAACGTTTCCCGGCTTCCTCGCGCGCCAGCACCGCATCGCGGATTTTTTCCAGCTTGAAAGGAATTTCAGGAATCAGGATCACATCCGCGCCGGACGACAAGCCGGCCTCCAGGGCAATCCATCCAGCCTCGCGGCCCATCAGTTCCACCATCATCACGCGGTGGTGCGACTCGGCGGACGAATGTATGCGATCAATGGCTTCCATGGCGGTATGGAGCGCGGTATCAAAACCCAGTGTGATTTCCGTTCCCGCCAGGTCGTTATCGATGGTCTTGGGAACGCCGACCAGCTTCAGTCCCTTGCGGGCGAGTTCATGGCAGATCCGCATGGTGCCGTCACCGCCGGCCACGATCAGGCCATTGAGACCGAGCGCGTCAGCGTTGCGAATGACCTGGTCAGAATAGTCGAGATCCTGGGTTTTACCGTCAGCGGTCAGCTTGTATTTGAAAGGATTGCCGCGATTGGTGGTCCCTAGAATCGTTCCGCCGCGGGAAAGCAGGCCGCTGACGTCGTCCAATTTAAGCTCGCGGGTTTTCTCCGGCCAGATCAAGCCGTCAAAACTGTCTTCAATCCCCAAAACACGCCAACCGTGATTGACGATTGCAGCCTTGACCACGGCGCGAATCACCGCGTTCAGCCCGGGACAGTCGCCGCCACCAGTCGAAATGCCAATCGTGCGCATAAAGTTTTCCCGAGCTCAGCGTACACCCTTGCGATGACCGGCGTCGTGACGCGAGTCACCACTTAGTACCCATGCCTAAATTAGGCGAGCCTGGTTATCCGAAACTAGGGCCTCCGGTGACATGAATCACACCCTCCGGTATCTGCGGTCACACTCTTTCCTAAGCACAAGTAGAAGAATGAAAGTGGGTTATCAGGAGGTATTTATGAAACCCGAAACATCACTGCAATCCGTGCCCCAAGACGTACCTGTAAAACCAAATTCGGTTCCGTCATTCTGGGCTGAGGCCAACGATCTTTTCAAAAAAACCGAGGCCCGTGCTTTTGAGCTATTTGAAAGACGCGGCCGTCAATTAGGACGCGAACTGGAAGACTGGTTCACCGCCGAACATGAACTGTTCAAGCCAATCGCCGTGGAGATGATCGAGAAAGATAATCTCCTCGTCATCCGCGCTGAAGTACCGGGATTCCGGAGTCAAGACCTGGAGATCAGCCTGGAACCGGAATTTGTAGTCATCAAAGGTCATCAGACCAAGGAAACAGAAAGCGAGACTGAAAAGACTTTCTACAGTGAAACCAAATCCAACAACATTTTCCGCAAGATGGCGCTGCCTTTTGCCGTGCTGGCGGATGACGGAGAAGCCACGCTGAAAGAAGGAGTACTGGAAATCAGGGCGCCAAAAGCAGCAGTGGACGCGAAAAAGCTTTCGATTGTGGCCGCGTAGGTTGCAATCGCGAAGGCCGCAATCGCAACAAGAAACGGGGGGTCTTATGATGCCGCGGACCTTAACTACCGAACACCTCGTCAACTTCAAAAACATTACCGTATTGACTGACCTTGAAAGCGGCTCAGAAGCAGCGTTGCGTTACGCGGCGCTGCTGGCCAGGTGGTACGGAGCCAAACTGGTGGTGGCGCATTCCATTACTCCGGAAAGTTACGTTTACGTTCCGGTGGGACCGCTGCCCATGTGGCCTCCCAGGGCACCCGAGCGCAGCGAAGACGTGGACCACAAAACCAAACGCCTGGTCGCCAGCCTGGGCGTGCAAGACGTTGTTTCCCGCGTGTTCACCACGGAATCCAGCGTTGCCGGCTTGCTGCAAGAACTGGAAGCTTTTCAACCGGACCTGCTGGTGCTGGCCACGCATGCGCATACCGGCGTCAGCAAGTGGCTGGCTGGATCGGTGACGGAAGAAGTGTTCCGTCGCGCACGCTGGCCGGTTCTGGTGCTTTCACCCGCCGCCAGAAACGTGGGGCAGCATGAATGCAGTTTACGCCAGATACTTTTTGCCACGGACCTCTCTGGCGTTTCCGGAGACGCGCTGCATTACGCCGCTGGAATTGCCCAGGACCACGGCGCGGAACTGGTGGACGTTTACGTGGAACCGGACGCGCATCATGACTTCACGTTCGACCGCATCTTTGCGCAACAGAAACTCGAAGACTGGCTGCATCATCACATGATGTCCCATGGCAAGATCGTGGAGCGCGCCGAGCATCTGGTACGGTTTGGCGAAGCGGCAAAGGAGATACTGGAAACCGCTGCAACCTGGAAGCCGGACTTGATCGTGATGGGAGCACGCGGCCTGGGCGCCGTCTCCGGCTTAGCCAGCCACTTCCTCGGAGGAACGGCATATGAAGTCGCCAGCCATGCGCCGTGCCCTGTTTTGATCGTGCCGCAGCAATCGTAGTTCGCGGCGGTTGTCACCGCCGCCTCATAGAGAGTCGACCGTGACCTGCATCACATCGGCCAAGCGGCATCTTGGCGGAAACTGGATACAGAAGGAAGCTGGCCGTACCATTCCGGGTTGTACGTTTCCAGAGATGGTTAGCACGTTCTTATCCAGCCGCCAATGAGGCGGTTGGCGGCCTGAAGGTGCAGTATGAAGTCACCCTACGGCTTTGATATCCAGGAAAACTGCGTTACCTGCCCGTTCCGCGAGAGCCGCGAATTTTGCAATGTGGCTCCCGGCGTTTTGCAGCAACTGCAAGGCATTAAGTTCACGTCTGTCTATCCGGCCGGCACGCTTCTTTATATTGAAGGTCAGGCGCCACGTGGCGTATTCATCCTGTGCAACGGCCGCGCCAAGGTTTCCACTTCATCCAAGCAAGGCAAAGTCATTATTCTGAAAGTGGCCCAGCAAGGCGAAGTGCTGGGACTGGAAGCCACGCTGGGCAACCGCGCGTATGAAGAGACCGCCGAGTTGCTTGATTCCTGCCAGGTGAACTTCATCCCCAGCAAGCAGCTGCTCCGTTACCTGACGGAAAACAGTGAAGCCACGTTGAAGGCCGCGGCGCAACTCACCAACGATTGCCGCTCCGCGCAGGAAGGAATCCGCTGCATCGGTCTCTCCGGGACAGTGGAAGAAAAACTTGCCCGGCTCCTGCTGGCCTGGGTGACGAATGCCCACGAACATCATAAGGACGAAAAACGCTTCAAAGTCCCGTACAAGCACGAAGAGATTGCGCAGATGATCGGCAGCACGCGGGAAACAGTCACGCGCATTCTGGGCGCACTGAAAAAGAAAAAAGTAATCGAGATCAAGGGCGCCACCTTGATCGTAAAAGACTCCGATCTGCTGAAAAAGCTCGCGGGCGAGTGACTATCATCACCTAATCCGGTGACAGCGGACACATCTATCCAATCTAAAGCGCTCTACTCTTGTGACATGGTCGCACAGGAAAGTACCGACAAGAAGGGGGGCTGGAATCAAGTGGTTACAGCTCAAGAACAAGTATTTTTCCCATCCGGATCCGTATTGTTCAAAGAAGGTGAAAAGGCCGCGGGGGCCTATTTGATCGTGACCGGCGAAGTCACAACTTCCATGGAAGCTCCCACCAAAGGAACGCTTTCTCTGGGAACGGTGCAGCCGCCCGCTTACATTGCCCTGGTGGATTCCCTTGCCGGCGACCGTTATTCCTGCACCACGCGCGCCGTCCGCGACACCAAGGGGTTTTTCATCCCGCGTGAAGTGCTGGTGGACTGCATGGCCGACCATGAAAAAAACCTTACGCTTCTGCAGGCCCTGGCCAACGAAGTCAGCGCGAGTTATCACGAACTGCGTACCGTCCGCGACAAGTTTGGCGGCCGGTCAGTGACCCGGAAACGCATCAGCTAGACGAGCTCGAAGTCCTGAAGCCGAATCGCTAGACGCTGACTAAGCGGTAGCGGGTCGGTCTAAACAGACGCAATACCTAGGAGATTTGCCTGAGGTCTGCCGCCGATCCGCGTGCTAGACTGACAGAGTTGTGCTGCAAACCCTCTGTACCTTGCTTCTGATCGCTTTGCCTGTTTCCATGGGCCGGGCGACGTCTGTTACCACCGCATTTGCTTCGGCGTATTCGTCGAACTCGTTTTCTGCCTCTGATGCCTTTGACGGGCTTGCTTCCGCCAAACCATCGGTTTCGTCTTTGTCTGCTTCGGCGATTTCAACCTCTACGCTGAAACCGCAATACCGCCTGCGGCTGTTTCACACGCACACCAACGAACACCTGGACATCGTCTATCGCCAGGGAGACAGCTACGTCCCCGAAGCGATTGACGAGCTGGAATTTTTCCTGCGTGATCACCGCACGGGAACAGTCCACCATTTTGATCCGCGCCTGTTCGATCTGCTGAATGACCTCACCGCGAAGGTGGGACGTCCACAGGAAGAGATTGACGTGGTGTGTGGATACCGCACGCCTTGGAGCAACAACTTTTTACGCAATAGGTCTTCCGCCGTGGCTAAACACAGCTTGCACATGCAGGCGATGGCCATTGATATAAGGATGCCCGGGATACAAACGGCCCAGCTGCGCGATGCCGCGCTAAGTCTGCATCGAGGTGGCGTTGGCTACTATGCGCGCCAGCAGTTTGTCCACGTGGACGTGGGCCGCGTTCGTCGCTGGTAGCAAGCTTTTCTAAACAAATCTTGCTTTGCGGTTTCGCGAAACGTCTTGGCAAACCTCTTGACCAGGCATTTCGCGCACTCTTGCGGACGTTTTACGGATGAGGGCGATCCAGCGCCTGTTCCAGAGCCGCGTCCAGTCCGTAGATGTCGTCAAAGAAGTTGACTTCGCCGTCTTCACCCACAAATACCGTTCCATAGAGCACCAGCACGGGAATCGGACGCTTCAAATTCACCTGTAGAGTCCCTGAACCGCGCATGGCAGCGCGAATGCGCTTCAGGTCCCAACCGGGATTGTTCCGCAGAACCCACTCCGCCAGCGCCGCAGGATCTTCCACGCGGATGCAACCGTGGCTGAAATCGCGACGCGAACGCTGGAACAGTCTGCCTTCCGGCGTTCCGTGGAGATACACGCTGTACTGGTTGGGAAGAATAAATTTGAGCAGGCCGAGCGAATTGCCGGGACCCGGTTGCTGGCGCAGTTCGAGTTGTCCGGCTTTCAGCTGGCGCGCAACCTGCGGCCCGGTGACTACATCACCGTGGCGATTCACCGCTTCCATGTGGTGCGTGGCCAGATAGCGCGGATTCCGGCGCAACGCCGGCACAATCTCGTTCTGGATAATGCTGACCGGCACGTTCCAATAAGGACGGAAGATCACAAACTCCATATCGTCGGCAAAAATGGGCGTTTGATGATCAAACGACTGGCCCACAATCACCCGCATGGATAGTTGTTCCTTGTGGTCTTCATACGCGCGCAAGCGGAACTCAGGAACGTTGATGGCGATGAGTGACGGTCCTATATCCTCCGGCAACCAGCGCCAGCGTTCCAGCGTGAGTTGGAGCTCCCGAACGCGATGGCTCAACGGAACCGTGAGTTGCTGAAACGTTTCCGGACCGATATGGCCGGTAACGGCCAGTCCGTGGCGCTGCTGAAAATGCCGGACAGCCTGCACCAGCCGGCCTTCATAAAGGCCGGGCTGCTCCGGCAAAGTGGCGTCTACCGGTAGATCGCCTAGTTGCTTGAGCCGGGCGGCAAGCTGTGGTGTTCCGGTGTAAGCCTCACCAGGGGCTAGCGGCTTGGTCAAAGGCGGCAAGGGATCGCCGTCACCTTGTTTCGCAAGTTCTAGATATGTGAGCAGCGCATGCAGCGCGCGGCGGTAGCCGGAGTAAGCAGGCTCGGCTTGCTGAACGGCAGCTTTGGCGTCGGTGGCGTTCACGACGCGATCGCGCAGAAAATCCGCAGCGGCAAAGGTCTTGGCCACCAGGGCGAATTCAACTTCATTGGGATTCACGCGTCCGCGATGCAGGTCGGTGAGATAGCGCAGAGCAGAGATGGTAAGCGATACGTCAAAGCGAGCAAGTTCGTTGTCCGTGATTTCCGGGTTCTTTTCGGCAAAGCGGGCAAGGCGGGGCGTCCATCGCGGACCATCGTAGTCATCCGGCCGCAGACCATTTTGTTCGGCGTGTTCCATGAGTTCAATCAGAACCTGGGCCTGCGGCGTCAGTTGGGATTGGCGCGTCCAGACCGGATCGTATTCGTGTGCCGCATAGAACTCCCGCGCTTGTTTGCGAAACGCGGTGAAGCTGGGCCAACGCAAATCTTCCAGTTTGCCTTCTTCCGCCAGACGGCAAATTTCGCGGCGGACGCCGAGAGACGCAAGCAAACTGGAATCAGAAAGCTGTTCGCAGGAGGCCAGCGGCTGGGCGCCTGCCGGAATGAGAAAGATCGCCAACAACAAGATCGCCAACAACAAGGCTGTGGAAACGATCAGATTCCCTACCGCCATCCGGCCGCGCTGCAGAAACGATTCCATACAACAACATTCTGCCATCCAAGCGCGATATTCCGTGACGCGGGTCACCAGAAATCGTGACACGCCGCATTGTGAGACGTTGAACCGTGAGGCGTCGAGCCGTCACACAAAGCTGGCAATATTCTCTTTCGCCGTGAAATGGTCTTCACTGCGACTGAAGCTCACGCGGAAACGGCCGTGGCCTGCACTGCCGCGGGCGCCAGGGCTTCCCGCAGTTGGCGCGCACACTCTTCCGGCAGAGTGGGATTGATATAGATGTGCGAACCCAGCTCAAACCCCGCCGGCAGGGTAAGCCGCGGGATGATCTGCAGGTGCCACATGTAATATTCCTCGTTCTGGTCGCGCGTGGCGCAGGAATGGATTACGTAGTTGTAGTTCACATTGCCGCAGCAGTTGCGTAAGCGTTGCAGGGAGCGCTGCAACACGCCGCTGAGTTTGCGCAGTTCTTCGTCTGAAGCCATGGCAAAAGATGGCCGGGCCGCGTAGGGCATGATCCACATTCCATACGGGACAAAAGATGCAAAGGGCACAAACACGCTAAACTCGGGACTATCTTCCACCATGCGCACGGCGGCGGCCCGCTCGTTTTCCAGAATGTCTGAATAAAGATTGCGGTGCGTATCGTCAAAG
>JANXPR010000297.1 GCA_025357215.1 Acidobacteriaceae bacterium
GCCACCATGCCATGCATGCCCGCCATAATTTCGTTCAGGCTTTTGCCTTCACCCAGCGCGGCGATCGGGCTGGCCAGGAAAAAAGGCGTGGAAATGCCGATTACCGAGCAGATGTACGCCATCCTGCATGACGGCAAGTCAGCCCATGACGCTCTGCGCGAGCTGATGACGCGTCCGGGGAAGGCGGAAGACAGGTTTTAGAAACGCTTGCCTGCCGGGAAAAAGATGGTATTCTTGGATTCGATATGACCGCTAAACAGCAGGTTCGATCTCTTTTAGAGAAGCTCCCGGACAACTGTTCTCTGGAGGAGATTCAGTATCACCTTTACGTGTTCGATAAAGTCCGGCAAGGCCTGGATGACGCCCGCGAGCACGGCTCCGTGCCGCAGGAAGAAGCCGAATCGCGCTTGAGTAAATGGCTCACCGAGTAGCGTGGTCGGCCCGCGCGATCTTAGATGTCGATCGCATCGCTTCTTACATTGCAGTTGATTCGCGTGCCTATGCAGTTCGGTGGTTAAGAAAATCCTGAATGCGACACGCACACTGTCCCGGTTCCCAAATTCAGGACGGGTCGTACCGGAATTCCAAGATCAGAAGATTCGCGAGGTCTTTGTCTACAGCTATCGCATCATCTATCAGGTCAGCGACCAAGAAGTTCTGATTTTAACCGTGATTCACGGAAAACAAAGCCTACCCTGACCTGCCCTGAACACAGACCGCGACTCAGCTTGCAGGCTGCATATCCGCCCGGCCGTTTTGCATAGCCAACGCCCCATCAAGGTACTTTTGTAACCCTTTTCCGGCGTCTTTTTTCCGTCAATTTTGACCCGGTTTCAGCATACAATTTGAAGACGATTTTCAACGCAATTTGTCTGGCCGTATGAAGCTTCCTTTACCTTCCAGAATCCCGATTATTTATGCGATTCTGCTGGTCCTGATCGCGGTGGGCGTGGTGCCCTTGTATCTCTACGCGACCAAGGTCATGCAGATCAACCGTGACACGTTGCAGCGCAACGAACAGTTGCTGCAAAACACGGTAACCACCACGCTGGCGCAAGCGATTGGGCAACGGGAAAAGGACATCCGCGGCAAGCTTTCAGATCTCTCATACTCCATCCTGACCACTTCCGGCGGCGATCTGCACGGCAGCCGGGTGGATTCTTCCGGCATTCGCGGACTATTGCAAAACAGCATCAACGCACCGGATTCGACCGTCCCTTACGCGCGAGTGATCAATACTGAAGATCGCGCCTCCTACATGGGGACCATTGCTCCGGACGCTTTTCTGGAAAAAGAAATGGGACGCGGCCTGGCTGCGGCCCGCGATCTGCGTGAATACAACGGAGAAGCCATCTCCATCGGCTCCGGAAAACAGTCACGCACAGTGATGGTGGTGAGCAAACCGATCGTCAATGACGGACAGCAGTACGTGGGCGCCCTGGAACTGATCATCGACCTGAATTACATGGTCGAAAAGCTGAAGGATTTTAAAGATCAGGGCGGGCTGGACACCTTTGTTGTGGACCGCAACGGCCGCATGGTGGCCTCACCCAGTATTCAGTACGCCACCGGCCAGGACATGAATTCGAACGAACTGGTCAAGAACTTTGTGGACCTGGGCGGGAACGCGCGCTTTGCCGCAACGAACTCCTACACGCTGCAGATCGGCAAGGCCCGGGTACCGATGCTGGGCACATATTCTCCAGTGGCCGGACTGGGATGGGCGGTGGTGGCGCAAAAGACGCAGGACGACGCCTACATTGACATTCTGGACATGCGGCGCGACGCCATCCGTTTTGCGCTGATAGCGATCGCCTTCAGCATCTTTGTGGGCATATGGGCCACACGCCGGCTCACCACTCCGCTCAACGTGTTGATGCAAACCAGTCACGCCATTGCCGGCGGCGATTTTTCGCAGCGCGTACGGCTGAACAGCCGCACTGAGTTCGGTGAACTGGCACAGACTTTCAACAGCATGACCGACGACCTGGAACGGTACGTTGACGATCTGAACAAGAAGGCGGAAGAAAACCGCTCATTGTTCATGAGCTCCATCCAGATGCTGGCCGGCGCGGTTGACGAAAAAGATCCGTACACCCGCGGCCATTCGGACCGCGTGACGCGCTACTCCGTGCTCATCGCCACGGAAATGGGCCTCAAGGAAGAAGACATCGAGAAGATCCGCATCTCTGCCCAGTTGCATGACGTGGGCAAGATCGGCATTGAAGACCGCATTCTGAAAAAACCCGGCGCGCTCACTCCGGAAGAATTTGAAGTGATGAAGACCCACACCACCAAGGGTGCGGCAATTCTGCGTCCGGTTGACGCGTTGCGCGACATGCTGCCGGGAATCGAATTGCATCACGAGTCGCTGGATGGACGCGGCTATCCGCACGGCCTGAAGGGCGACCAGATTCCGCTGATGCCGCGCATCATCATGGTGGCCGACACTTTTGATGCCATGACCACGAACCGTCCTTACCAGGCGGCCATGGACCCGGAATACGTGATCCGCATCATCAACTCGTTGGCGGCCACAAAGTTCGATCCGCATGTGGTAGGCGCAATGACCAAGGTCTTTGAAAGCGGCAAGCTGCGCATACAACGCGCGGCGGTCATCACCGGCGAGCAAGCCGCTGCCGCGGCGGCCACGGTGACGCTTACGGCGGAGCCGCTGTAAGCATGTCAGTTCTTTTTCCTCTAAACTAGCTAAATGAAGATCAGCCTGAAGCGCGGGCTGCTTTGGCTCTGTGCCTTGGCGATAGGTGCGGCTGGGCTGTTCTCTGCTGGGTTGAGTTTCCTGGGCTCGGCTGAGATGGGACCTCTTCTTCGTTCAGAGTATGAGTGGAAGCTCAAGCTGATTGATGCTATCTGTCTCGCGGATGCAATTGTTTGTCTTATCGCGGCCTACAAGATCCTGCAGCTCGCCAAGAGTCTCGCTATGCCGAACACGCCTCCCGCTATAATCAAAGATTCCGCAGACTTTTCTGCCACGGACAATTCACAACTACGATGACTGAGACTCCCGGGGCCACCAAGCCGTCATTTTTTGAGCGCATGAAGCAGGCGGTCACGCGCACGCGCGAGACGCTGAGCGAACGCATTGACCAGGCGCTGGCCTTTACCAAAGAAATTGATCGTGGCACGCTGGACGAGCTGGAAGCCGTACTGATCACCGCCGACCTGGGGTCCAAGACCACACAGGAAATCCTGGGCAAGCTGCGGGAAAAAGCCGACCGCAAACAGATCAAAGACGCTGACGAGTTGAAACGGCTGATCAAGGAACAGATTCTGGCCATTTTGAACGCGACGCCCGCGCGTGGCAGCAAGCCGGCGCAGGGCGAACCGCAGGTGATCATGGTGGTGGGCGTGAACGGTACGGGCAAAACGACGACCATCGGCAAGCTGGCGCATGCGTTGAAAGCAGAGGGCAAGAACGTGTTGCTGTGCGCGGCGGATACGTTTCGCGCGGCGGCCATTGAGCAGCTGGAAGTGTGGGGATCGCGCACGAATACGGAAGTCATCAAGACCAAGGCCGGTGGCGATCCTGCGGCCGTGTTGTTTGACGCGCTGAGCGCGGCCAAGACGAGGCAAGTGGATACGGTGATCGTAGACACGGCCGGACGTCTGCACACCAAGACCAGCTTGATGGCCGA
This sequence comes from Acidobacteriaceae bacterium, assembly GCA_025357215.1. Lineage (GTDB taxonomy): Bacteria > Acidobacteriota > Terriglobia > Terriglobales > Acidobacteriaceae > Angelobacter. Next base: position 3,657 of record JANXPR010000297.1, read on the forward strand.
GTTAGAGAAGATGAAGCGCACGGCACAACGGATCATCCCCGGAGCGCCACATGAAGTCTTTCTGGTGATGGACGGAACCACGGGTCAAAACGGATTACAGCAGGCGCGGCAGTTTACTGAGTCCGTGGGCGTAACGGGAATCGTTTTGACGAAGCTGGACGGCACGGCCAAGGGCGGCGTGGTGGTGGCAATTTCGCGTGAACTTGGGATCCCCGTGCGCTATGTAGGTGTGGGAGAAAAAGCCGGAGATCTGCTTCCGTTCAATGCTGAGAATTTTGCGGATTCGTTGTTTGCGAGCTGAGCGCGCGAAATACGACCCAAGTGAGTTTTGTCGTGAGAACTCCCTGAGGCGGTATGGAAATGCCAGCATTCCCGGGATCCTTCGACTTGCCCTCGCGGGTGCTCGGACGTCGCTCAGGATGACAAGGGGCTGAAGGGGCTGGTGGACCAGGGTTGATTGCTGGGATACGCGCCGCTTTGAATCAATGAGCTTCAGTGCACAAGACGAAAAGTACATGCGCCAGGCGTTGCAACTGGCACGCCAGGGCGTGACCCTGGCTTCTCCGAACCCGCGCGTGGGCGCCGTGGTGGTTAGCAACGCCGGGGACGTGATTGGTTCGGGCTTCCATACTTATGACGGCGTGAAGCATGCCGAAGTGCTGGCTCTTGAACAAGCCCAAGCCCAGGCTGGCGGCCGGGCCAAAGGCGGCACACTGTATTTGAATCTGGAACCATGCAGTCACCAGGGACGCACCGGGCCGTGCTGTGATGCGGTAATCGCCGCGGGCATCAGCCGCGTGGTGGCGGCGATGGCTGATCCGAATCCGCAAGTCTCCGGGCAGGGTTTTGCCAGAATGCGCGCCGCTGGAATCACGGTGCAAAGCGGGTTGATGGAAACCGAGGCCCGCAAGTTGAACGAGGCTTTTGCCAAGTTCATCCTGACAAAACTGCCGCTGGTGACTTTGAAGTCCGGCATGACCCTGGACGGAAAGATCGCCGGACCGCAAGGCCATTCGATAAACGCACCAGCCCATGAAGCCGGAGGCGCCATTGCCTGGGTCACGAGCAAAGAGTCGCGCGAGCATGTGCAGCAATTGCGGCATGAGTCGGACGCGATCATGGTGGGCGTGGGAACGGTGGTGGCGGACGATCCTCTACTTACCGATCGCACCGGCCTGGCGCGGCGCCGCGGGGTGCTGCGGGTGATCCTGGATTCGAAGCTGCGCCTGCCGCTGGAATCGCGCGTGGTCAAAACCGCGAAGAACGACGTTCTAGTGTTCTGCTCGTTCGCGGAAGAGAACAAGCGGCGTGAGCTGGAAGCACGCGGCGTGCGGGTGGAGCAGGTGGCGCTGGGGTTGAGTGAGGGGCGTCCGGACATGCAGAAAGTGGTCGCGCGCCTGGGCGAACTGAACATCACCAGTCTGTTGATTGAAGGCGGCGCGCTGGTGAATTGGGAAGCACTGGCTACGAGCGTCGCCGACAAAGTGTTCTTTTACTATGCTCCCAAGATCCTGGGTGGAACGGCGTCGATTCCCTTTGCCAGCGGAGCGGGATTCAAACAAATGAGCGAGGCGGTGGTAGTCAAGAACATGACGCTACACCGCTTCGGTGAAGATTTTGCCATGGAAGGTTATTTGCGCGATCCGTACGCAGCAAGAGACTAACCACAGAGAACACAGAGGTCTCAGAGACAATAAGCGAGGGCGCTAGAGATGTTCACAGGGTTGATCCAAGAAACGGGACAGATCGCCGGCATTGAGCAAGTGCCGGTAACAGGCGGGGCTGCGCGGACACGCATTACGGTGACCGCCCAGAACATTCCCGGCAAACTCAACACGGGTGACAGCGTGGCGGTGAGCGGCGTCTGCCTGACGGCGCTGGAGATCACGAGCGGGCGTTTTTCTGCTGATTTGGCTCAGGAAACTTTGGAGCGGACGTCATTGAGCAGGTTGCGGCAGGGGTCGCTGGTAAATCTGGAGCTGCCGGCACGGGCGCAGGACCCGCTGGGCGGACACATCGTCCAGGGGCATGTGGATGGCGTGGGTTCGCTGGTGAGCCTGGAGAAATTGGGCGACCGCGAAGACTGGCGGCTGGTTCTGGAAATTCCGCCAGATGTGGCCCGCTATGTGGTGCCGCAGGGGTCGATCACGATTGAAGGCATCAGCCTTACGGTGGCGGCGATTGCCCGGACGCAGGTTGAGATCGCCATTATTCCGCATACCTATGAAGTTACGAACCTGCACGCTCTGCGCGCCGGTGATCCGCTAAACGTGGAAGTAGACGTTCTGGCGAAATACGCGGAGAAGATGGCGCACAAGGGAGCGGCAGGAAAGTTAAGCGTGGAAGAGTTGGTTCGACGCGGATTTTAATGTTCTTCCCAGCAAAAAATCAGCACAGACTGTTTTGACTGTGCTGATTCACATCGGCTGGGCATCCGCTCAATACAAGATGGGGAGGATTGCCACGGTAAAGCCCGCCGGTCTAGCGCAACCTGGTAATAACTCTGGAGTTCCGCGGCCGGGAGCAAAATTGCTCCCCCAAAGCCACCAACATCAAGAGCTTGTTTGTGGCCGCCGTTTAGCTGCCTGCGCTCGCCAGTAACACGTAAATCAATGCTACGGCAATCGCTGCCAGAATCCGCATTCCGCCGCCCTGGTGGTTTTTCTTTTCCAAGTACTGTGTTTCCAAGTGAATCAGGTTTTCCATGGCTTGTTTGCCCTCAAGTCCGAAGAATTCTTGTTCGGCCCATTAAGCCCTGACGGTTTGTCCCGGCTTAATCTTTATTGCTTGCGTACCCTTGCTTGCGTACCCCTGGGTTCGATGCCCGTTTTTCCCCGGTTCCCGCTAAGGTCGGAGAGTTTTTACAAACTCTTTGCTTTGTTAGGTGGCCAGCGCTGTTTTTCGCGAGCCCGTCGTTGTAATTGCAATCACAACCGCAACATCTAACTTGGCTATCCTGCGGCGGTCCTATAAGGAAAACGATTAGAAGGGAGTTAAATTCCTTAATCACTCAATTTTGGGGCAAAGTATGGCGGCGCGAGGTCGCGTGCCATAGGAAACGGCAATAAATAGCATTGTTAAAAACTTTAATGATTGTTTAATCACATTCCAAATGTACCGACGACAAACTAGCCCACGAATCGACGGGTGGATGCTTCCGGAATCACCTCGCTAGAGATCTCTTTCTCCGGCGTTATAACTTCCGGTGTGCATACACAAAAAATTTAGAACTTCCCCTGCGCGCTGTGGATGAACAGCGTGGTGGATTGGCGACGAAGGCCATGAGCAAGACTGGCGACCGGGCCCCATGGCGTACGTGTATGGATACGTGTGCTTAGCAGCAAGTTGTAATGCCAGTTTTAATCTTGGCTCCTGTGCGGGGGCCGTAAGGGCGTTTTTTTGCGTCCAGCGGCCGCGGCGGCATGGCAAGTCTTAGCCGATCGTGGGACACATAAGGAGCAATACCATGATCTCCAGGCAGAACTTGAGGAAACTCATACTGCTGGTTTCTTCCGGATACACGATCACGATGGTTGGCTGTGGAATCATGCCATCCTCGGGATCGCAAAACCAAAATGCGTCCAACGGCAGCGGGAGTTCACACACGTCCGCTCCTACACCCACACCGACGGCCACTCCTTCTCCAACTCCGAGTGCGCCCTCAGTTTCAACCCCGACACCGACACCAACACCCGCGGCTTCTCCCACGCCTACTCCTACGCCCGCACCAACTCCGAGCGCAGTAGGCAATGGTGGCACCGGCGACGATAACGGCGGTGGCGGCGGTAAAGGTAAGGGTGGTAACGGTGGCGGCGGTAACGGCGGCGGCGCCAACGGCGGTGGCGGCCATGACGGACGCGGACTCGGTTCGTTGAAGACCGTCTCCATCCCCGGCCCCACGGCCACGGAACTCAGCAGCATCGTGTTCGACAAGCAAGCTACGCTCGCCCTGGGAAAAGCGTTCTTCTGGGACATGCAGTTCGGCAGCGACGGCCAAACGGCCTGCGCGACTTGCCACTTCGGCGCCGGATCAGACTCCCGCTGGCAGAACCAGATTGATCCAGGCTTGCGGCGTGTAGACGGCAACGGCAATTCGTCGCCGGATTCCACCACGTTCAGTTCGCTGACTCCCGCGAACCATGCTCTGACGGCCCATGATTTCCCGTTCCACAGGCTTTCCGATCCGAACAACCAGGCTTCGCCCGTACTTTCCGACAACAACAATATTGCCGGATCGCAAGGCGTATACGACTACAAGTTCAACGACGTGATCATCGGCAACGGCGAAGAGAATGAGTCTTCCGTGGCTGATGGCGTATTCAGCACCATGGCCAATGGCCAGCCTCTGAACGTGCGCCGCAGCACACCGCGCAACGCGCCTTCAGTGATCAACGCCGTATTCAACTACCGCAACTTCTGGGACGGCCGCGCGCAAGGCACCTTTAACGGTGTGAATCCTTTCGGCGCCGGCGACCCGAACGCGCGCATCCTGCTGGTTGACGCCAGCGCTCCGAACGGCTTCCGCCCGGTGGCGCTGCGCTTGTCAAATTCCGCTTTGGCTTCACAGGCTGTTGGACCGCCGGGAAGCGACGTGGAAATGTCGGCAACGGGACGTTCGTTCGTGAAGATGGGCAAGAAGATGCTTTCGCTTCAACCCCTGGCTTTGCAAGTAACGGCCGCGGATGACAGCGTTCTCTCCAGCCTGAGCATGGCGCCGGGACCGGGGCTGAACAGCACGTACATAGATATGGTGAAAGCCGCCATCCAACCCAAGTGGTGGGATTCCAACGCAGTGGTGGATGCCAGCGGTAATTTCCTGCACACCGGACAGCCGCAGAATACCGACGAGTACTCCCTGATGGAATACAACTTCTCCATGATCTGGGGCGTTGCCGTTCAGATGTACGAGTCCACGCAGGTATCCGACAATTCGCGCTTTGACCAGTTCATGGAAGGGCAGACGACCGCTCTTAACACTCTGGAACAGCGTGGCTTGAATCGCTTTACCGGCAAAGGTGGTTGCAGCAACTGCCACAACGGCGCGGAACTTACCGATGCCACGGTTTCCAACGTGCTGGCCAAAGGCGGCGTGGTTGAGCAATTGCCTGGCGGCGCATGGCACGATATTGGGTTCCACAATATCGGTCTGCGTCCCACCACGGACGACATGGGTGTGGCTGCCGGCGATCCTTCCGGACTTGCTTCACTCTCCATGGCGGCGATGGCCTCTCAGGGACTTGTCTCCGGGACGCCCATCCTGCCGGGTTCGGCTGTGAGCGTTCGCGGCGCGGTGAAAACACCGGGCCTGCGCAACATTGAGTTGACTGGCCCGTACTTCCTGAACGGCGGCCAGGCTACTCTGGCGCAACTGGTGCAGTTCTACAGCCGCGGCGGAGACTTCCCATCCGCTGACGTGGATCCAAATCTTGAACGGGCGGGCTTCACCTTTGACGACCAGCTGGCGGTTGTGGCCTTCCTGAAATCTCTGACGGATGAGCGTGTTCGTGCCCAGAGCGCGCCATTTGACCATCCATCCCTTGTCGTCCCCAACGGTATGGTGATGGTAAACGGCGTGATGACGGAACAGACCATTACGATTCCGGCTACAGGCGCCAGTGGCGGCTCACCCCTGCCCAAGTTCTGCCAGAACATTGGAGCTGCCTGCGACTAGAGACGACTCGACACGACTCTACGACTCAACAATTTGGACGACTGCTTCCCTGATGTACTTAGAGAGGCCACTCGAAAGAGTGGCCTTTTTATTTTGGTTGATTCGTGATGTTGACCAGCGCGGCGTCAACCACCTGCTGCTCCGGACGGCACTCATGCCGGTCAAATTCGGCCTGCATCTGGGCCTTGGCCAGATCGGCGTCGTGCAGGTTTTCCTGACGGGTGCGAAACGCGAGCATGCACACATCACAATAAGCCACACTGGGAGTGACTCCGATAAACCGGGCAATCTTGAGGTTGCGCTCAGGCATGGGTGACATGATTACAGGGGAAAGGCGGAAGGTCAATGGGAGAGCGATTCAGGCGCATCGCGCATCTGGTTTTTCAGGGGCTAAAAGCCCGGAACTATAGAAACAACGTAACGGCAAGGCTGAAGCCATGCCCTGATACCTTGAAGGGGCTAAAGCCGGATGCGCGTCTTTGCTGCGGAATGTAAAATAGCCTGCGGCAGACTGCCATAACAGGGGAAGACATGCGTTGGACACCAGGCGGAACCAGTGATGACGTGGAAGATCGTCGCGACCAGGACTCCGGCGGCGGAGGCGGCGGCTTTGGTGGGTTCGGCATGCCGCACGTTGGCATTGGGGGCATCATCATCCTGCTGATTCTTAGTTTTGTTTTCAAACGCAATTTCTTCACCCTGCTGAGCGGGAACGGTGGCGGGACGCCGACTACGGTAAACCGTCCGGACCCGGACCGCACCGCCAAGGAACAGCCCGAAGTGCAGTTTGTTTCGTTCGTCCTGGACGACGCGCAAAAGAACTGGGCACAGATCTTGCAGACCGAGGGCGTTCCCTACCGCCATGCCAAGCTGGTGCTTTTCCGCAATGCCACTTCGTCAGGATGCGGAGCAGCGCGCGCGGCCACCGGGCCTTTCTATTGTCCTGAAGACGAAAAGGTTTATGTCGACCTGGATTTCTTTGACGAATTGAAATCACGCTTTGGAGCGCCGGGACAATTTGCCCAAGCCTACGTGCTGGCCCATGAACTCGGCCATCACGTGCAAAAACTGATCGGCGTGGAAGCCAAAGTCCGGCAGTTGCAGGAACAAAATCCACGCAACGGCAACGCGCTGTCCGTCCGCATGGAGTTGCAGGCGGATTGCCTGGCCGGAGTCTGGAGCCACACCACCGAACAACGCAACCTTCTGGAAAGCGGAGACGTTGACAGCGCATTAGGCGCCGCCGCTGCCGTGGGCGACGACCGGTTGCAAAAGCAAGCAACCGGACGAGTGAGTCCGGAAACGTTTACGCATGGGACGTCCGCGCAGAGAACGGAATGGTTCAAGCGCGGACTGGAAGCAGGAACAATTCAGGCTTGCAACACGTTTCAATAAGCCGCTGCCGACAGCGCAGGCCGGGGATTGACGGTGCGACAGTTAAAGCGAGCGGCGAGAGTGATGACGATCACAGCAGGGCTGGCGTACACTTGCGCTAAGATATCGGGCCAATTGGTGTTCTACGAAAGCAAAAGCGTTGTAAGAAAACAAAAGCGGTGACGCGCTTGAGGTGATTGCATGGATTCCACGCGTCTGAAAATAACCGCGCTTTTTGTTCTGTTCGTTTGCACATCGTGCTCACAACCATCCCAGCCACCCGCTGCTGAAACCACCGCCACACCGGCAAAAGAAGCTTCTCAACCTGGCGGACCGGTGAGCGGCAAAACCGCGCTGTGGGAAATGTCAAAATCCGCGCATACATGGGCCAAGGACCAGATGCCCCTGGCGCTGGAAAGCCAGAGCGTTGCCGGCGTGACGAACGCAGACGGCAAGGCCGGCATGTGGAAAAGTACGTTTGGGTCGATGACCAAACATGAAGCGCGGTCCTTTACTTATTCGGTGGCAGGGCACCCGCCGGACGTTTACAAAGGGACGACCATTGGCAAAGGGCTCGCCTGGTCCGGCCCCACGCGAGACGCTTTGACCTTCCAGGCATCAGAGTCCGAACTGGCGGTTGATTCTGACGCTGCTTTCAAAACAGCAGCCACGCAGGCGGCAGGATGGCTGAAGCAACATCCGGGTAAAGAAGCCACGATTGCGCTGGGCAATGCCGCTCGCTTTCAGGGAGCGGTCTGGTACATCTTTTGGGGCGATAAGAAGACTGGCTATGCGGTGTACGTGAACGCAAAGACCGGCGAAGTGGTAAAGTAACGAGCCCCCGCCCGGGGGTAATCCACACAGAAACAAGAAGGACACAGGGCGGTCCCGCTGGGCTTTACGCGTTCCTACGCGTGCCGCCACGGCAGACCCTGTGTCCTTTGATTCTTGCTCAACTTGTCATCCGCAACCTCGTCACGCGCAACGCGCCGGACATGGAAGGGTGAGTGTTGAAAGTTTCCGCTTACTTCAAGGTACGAATGAATTTCACCAGGTCTTTAATCTGGTCCGCCGTCAGCTTGTTTTCGAAGGGAGGCATTTTGCCTTTGCCCTTGGTGGTGGTCTCAATCAGTTGGGCGTCAGTTTTCTTGGCGATCTCAGGCGACTGAAAATCTTTTGCGCCCATGGTGGAGCCGGCCTTGCTCGCCTTACCGTCAGCGCCGTGGCATGCCGCGCATTTTGTTTTGTACAGAGCTGCCGCATCTTCCGCCTGGACGGGCACGGCCACACTGATAACCAGAGCAGCGATGGCAATTATCATTGCAACTTGGAAAACTTTCTTCATGAAACTCCTCCTGTCAGGGATACTTCTCGCGTTGGTTCGCCTACATAGAATAACGCAGTGGCGGATAGAAAGTTGTGCTCTGGAGCACACTTTTCAACCGTCTGCGTTTAACAATTAAACATAAGAAATCACAAAGATGTGTGAGATACGTCACAGCACGAACAAAGAAGTCGCGAGCACCTACACGGCCTCCGGTTGCGAAGACGACATGCGCGCGGCGGCAGCGCGGAGCACAGGATGCAGAATAAAATAAAGCGCCGCCACGGCCAGTGGAGCAACCACGAGCCAGGCAGTTGCGGCGTGCCAAGTGGCCGTCCAGAGCGTGCGGATGGCGCCCATGGTGTCCACGCGAATCAGGTGCATGATCTGTTCCAGGTTCAGCGGCATACGCGCGGCGCGAAACAGAAACTCTCCCATGCGGACAAACGGAATGAGCAGCACGATCTGCACCGGGTACATCAGATAATTCACCAACTGGATGGCCACCGGGTTGAGCCGAAGCACGAATGCGATAACGAAACAGAGAAGCGTGGTCCAGCCCACCGCCGGGAACACGCCAACGACAATCCCCAGGGCAATACTCAAAGCGATTTTCTGCGGCGTTACGCCCTGGCGCAACAAATCCAGCACCGGGCACACCAGCTTTCTCATCGTCCATTCACGCACGCAGAAATCTCCTTGGAACTGTGACCTGCACATCTTAATGTTGTCTTCAGGATGTTGTCTTCAGGATAACCGGACTTGCGTCCGAGCGCGGGTTACGGGCGTTCATATCGACAGAATTTCACGTAAGGCGGTAAGTCTCTAAAGCGGCCCTTGCGGCTAGAGCGCACCCGAATCAGCCCTGGCAAACAACGGTCCTGGTGGAACACCGGCCATGTTAGAGTACGGAATCGCTGGTAAAACGGATTTACAAGGACCAACAAATCTTATGGCGACACCTGATCCGAATTCGTCTTCCTCTCAAAATTCGTCTTCTTCTCCGAATTCATCTTCGTCCATGTTCCAGGAAATTGCTGACGGGCGCACGAACCTGGTCTTTGAATACGTGTGGAATGGTAATCCCGCGACCTCTGCCGACCCAGACGGTGTTTCCCTGCTGCAATGGTGCGCCTATTACGGAGACGTAAGCGCCATGAAATTTCTCCTGACGCAAGGAGCGTCGTTTGAGGGGCTGGGCGAAAATCTGGGGCTCAACGGCGCGTGCTTCCACGGACACTGGCAGCTTTGCCAATTCTTGATTGAACGCGGCGCGGACCCGAACCAGCCGTCCGCCGATACGGGCGAAACGCCGCTGCATTCGGCATTGGTGAAGCATGAGAGCGCCAAGCACACGCTGGTGGTGAAAGTCCTGCTGGCGCACGGCGCAAAACCGAACTGCGCGACCAAGCCGGGAGTAGAGACCGGCGGCTTCATGCGCGACGTCCGCACACGCGGCGAAAGTCCGCTGCACCGGGCGGCCGCTTTTGGCCAGGAAGAAGTCATTCAACGATTGCTCGATGCCGGCGCGTCCCGTGAAGCCAAGGACGTGAATGGCGATTCTCCGCTGACCTGGGCCAGTTGGCATCTGCGGCCAACTCCGATTCTGCGCAAGCTGCTGTACGGGGACTTCCGCATTCGGCTCGAGCACCAAGGGATGGAAACGTATTTGAGAGGCAAGCCGAAAGAGTAGGAGGCTGGCTCTGGAGCGCAAACCTTTCGTATATAATCGCCGCACTTCTTGAGGGGGTAATGCGATGGCCTTGGTAAAGAGCAAATTCAGAAGGGTGGGATATTGGTTCGCCGGCATTCTCGCCGTTGCGCTGGCTTTCCTTCAGGCGCTGCCCGTGTTTGGCAAAAGCCGCACCGAAAACAACGTTACCTCCACCGGCGCCCAGTCCACGACTAGCGAAACCGATGTGCTCATCGCCACCATGCTGGGCGAAAAGCAGCTTCTCTAACGCGGAAATCGCCCAGGCCACGGACCCCAAGCTGAGCGCCACGCCCAAGGCTTCTACCAAAACCGACAAGCAGCCGCAGCAGGCAGCCAAGATCAAGACCACCGGTCAACCGCAACAGGCGATGAAAATCAAGACCGCGGACCAGACGACCCAGCCGCAACAGGCGATGAAAATCAAAGACCGAAGGCCAGCCGAAGCAGGCCATGATCATCGAGCCGGGGTCGCGTTCGAGCGTAAAGACCGGCCAGCCGAAGCAGGCAGTGCTGAACGGTGACCCGCCGGCCGCAAAAACCAAGACCACCGGCCAACCACACCCGCCCATGAAGAACAAAACGACTGGTCAGCCTCAACAA
>JANXPR010000386.1 GCA_025357215.1 Acidobacteriaceae bacterium
GGTGGTGTCCACGGTCACGGACGCCGCGGAAACTTCCACGGTGGTGGCGGCCTGGCCCATGGCCATCTTCACAGACAGCGTGTAGACGTTACCGGCAGTGACTTGAACGTTATCCGCCGTATAAGGGGCAAACCCAGAAGCCGCAACACTGACTTTGTAAGTGCCGAGAGGAATATCCTGGATGGCAAATTGGCCGTCACTGGTGCTGACCGTTTTGTGATCAATACCGGTTGCCTTGTCCGTGGCTTTCACCTGCGCGTTGGCGACCACTGCGCCGGTAGGATCGGTGACCGTGCCGTTGATGGCGCCGCGAAAAGTCTGCGCCATGGCGGCCACGGAGAGAGTCGAGACAAGAACCACTGCGAGAAGCGAGTTTCTCATAGATCACTCCGAGTATTGAGAAATTTGCAGTACTGGCCACCTCATCGGTGAGCCCTCGTGCGCTTACAAAAAAAAGAACTGGTCCGGATTGACGAAGTTCGCTGTCTGAAAAACTGCAAGGACGCGGCTTTAGATCCATTAGATCCAAAGGGGGAAGAGGATCTGCTTTGTACCCGCTCCTCCACGAGCTGGGTCATCCCGGAGAATCCAAACAACCTACGGCGGATCGAAGCCGGTGTCAAGCTATATATGGCCTGTCCGCGTGCGCAAAAATTAAGGCCAACAGGCCAAAAGGCTCTGCTGTACTAGCGGCCCGCACTCTACAAGCCGCAAAGAATGAGCAACGTTTAATCGTTTTCTTATTTGCCAGTGGCGTGTTCCTTCCGCGCAACGCGAAACTACAACACGTGAGACGAACATGCGCCAATAGAAAATCCTGATGGAAAGTATTTGCAAGACGGAGCTTGATTGTTAAGGAGATGAAACAATTCTTGTGAACGCAGCGCTGCAACAGTGCGCGATCGCGCCGGGAAAATGAGAATAAGACCGTGGCATGGAGTCGTCCGAAAATCAGGTATATAATCCGGCAAAAGTAATGAGGGAAGGTGGACCCATGCAATCGCAATCCCTTGTGCTGGCCGGCGTGTTGTTGTGTCTGGTCACTAGCCCATTGTCGGCGCAGAAGCCACAGGCAACGCAAGTTCCGGCACCGCAAGCGCAATCGGCTCGATCGTCTCAATCGGCGCAATCGGCTCGATCGGCTTTGCAATCGCCGAATTCAAATCCCGCCGCTGCGGAGCCGGAGAAGAAGCCGTCCGATCAATCCGCGCAGAGCGGCGGCGTAGCGATTACCACTGTCGCCAGCATCGCCCAAATCATTACCGGCGCCGTGGCCGTAATGTTTGGACTACTGGCGTGGCGTTACAACGAGCGTTCCATTCGCCGGCTGGCCCGGCAAGACCACATCCGAATGCTGATTGATATCGACAAGATTTATATTGAGCGACCAACTCTGTGGCGAATCTACGCGGATGAATACCAGAATCTGCCTGAACCCGGTTCGGATGAAGCCAAAGCCAGCGCAGGCGATCCGTGGGAACCGGCGCGGCGCCGCGGCCTCATCTACCTTTACCTGAATATGTTCGATGCGGCTTATGATTTTGACCGCCATCTGAACTGGCGCAACCTAAGCCGGCGCACGGCGAGTGATCGCGAATATTTGGAATCATGGACAGTCTTCGTGAGAGATTTTTTTGCACGGAGCCCCGAGGCCTTCAAGCTCATGAACGCCAGCAAAGACATTTACTCCAAGGGCTTCGTGGAATTCGTTCACAACCTGATGCCTGGTGCTCCGGGAGAGAAGCAGGGCGCTGGTGGAAGCAAGTCAACGGCGGCTTGAGGGTTACCTGGCATCATCAGCCTTTAGATCCCGCAACAGGCGATCAAAAGCTTTCTTGTAGGAATCGTGGTTCTTCCAGTCGCGAAAGTCACCAACGTGCCGCGTCCTACGTATGTCCGCGGCCCAGGCTTGATCAGTATCCATTACGGCGTCGTCCAGACGGATCGGAAACAGAACGGTCCTCTTCTGGTTGTGCTCCTTTTCAAAGGCCGTTTCAACCTCTTTCTCTACCCATGGGCTTTGGACGGAACTGTCGGACAGCAACACCATCAGCTTGTCGTGGACTCGTATGGCCTCGTCGAACGATGGTCGCAGCTTGTCGCCGATCTTTAAGTCTTCCGGAGCAAACCAACACCGGACATTTTTGTTTCGCAAGTCAGCGTGTAACCGTTCCGCGAACTCTTGGTCTTTGCTTGAGTAGCTGATGAAGCATGAATAGAACTCTATGGGCGACGTGGCAGCGACCAAAGACTTCATTTGGACGATAAAGGACTCTGGAACGCCGGCGCCACGCAAGAAAACTTCCGGAATGTTCCCGCCGGAACGGTAGATGGTATCGATGCCGATGGTGGAGGGGCCGTCATGATTCACAGCGTCTAACCCAACACAGGGGCTCAAATCCAAATCTGCAAACACCGTTCTTCCTAGACTGGAATTACTGAATATAGCGCCAACCAGAAGGGCGTCTCTGAATTCGGCGCGTCCGGACAAGGTTTGCCGAATCGAGGCGCACTCCGATTAGGTTTGCCGCAGTCAGGTCGGCCCCTTCGAAGTTCGCCAACGAAAGAATCGCGCCCGTGAAGTTTGCAAAGCTCAGGTCCGCATCTTTGAGCACCGATTCCGTCAAGTGCGCTCCAAGAAGGCTGGCCCGGCCCAACCTTGCGGCGGTTAGATTTGCCATCCAAATAGCGGATCGCTCCAGATCTGCGCCGCTGAGATCGGCCTCTTGAAGTTGTGCTCTCACGAGGTTCACTCCTTCGAGATTCATTTCTTGAAGGTCCGCTCCTCTCAAGTCAGGCCGAATGTCAGGGTTCGCCTTCCGCCACTCATTCCATGCTGCAACGCCCTGTTCCTTCAGAATTTTGACTTGAGCTTCGTCAGCCATGGCATCACCTCGTACGCTTTCGCTGGTGCATTCTAAATCACTCTTTCACCATTCATTTCTTGACGCGCTACGCGCGGGCCTACGGCAGTGCGGAAGGAAGTCTTTTCCACCTCTACCCAGCGCTTACCCGTCAGCGCGCGTGGCGCGCCTCCGGGACACACTGGGCTAACTTCTGGCCGCGCCTAACGGCGCTAAACGGAGGCCGGAAGCTTACGTCAAAGAATCTTTGAATTGCGGCATGTGAGACGTTAGCAGTGAGACGTAGGAGTGCTACGTAGCAGTGCTATGTAGCTGTGCTATGTCTTTACGCCGAGATTACGGTTTCAGCCCGTGGCGCAGTTGCGACCGCAAGATATGGCGTGCAAGCGAGTACAGCAGCGGTCCAATGAACCGATCCAATCCGCACCGGCAGGAGTGCCGGCGCCACACAAGCTTGGATTCGGAACAGCGGTATCGTTGTCCTCTACCAGGAGCTTGAGGTTTTTGGGACGATGAACTAGTTCGCGCTGGCATAGGCGAATATAAGGCGGTAAAATAGGAAGATTTTCGTAAATCGCCAAAATGGCGACCAAGCGCGGTTGCGGCCTGGAAGGATCTTTGAAAACAAAGCAACTGGCAAATTAGCAACTGGCAATTGGCCGGACCAGAACCGGGATGAATCGCGCTTGTCGTGGCTCAAACTCACGCCAAATTGGGGTGCGGTGCGTAAGTCCTTTAGATCTTGGGATGGAGAGGGGGATACCATCGCCGGGATCGCCGGAATCGCAACGTGATCGCACGTGAACGGAAAAACCAAAACCCGCAGGCGAGGGCACCTGCGCTCCACGATTCCCTTCCGTCGCACAGGCAAGAGTGCCTGTGCCACACAAACGTAGATTGGGATACGTTGCCTTAAGTCCTTTAAACCTTGGGATGAAGAGGGAGGGGCGACTAGTGTCCCATGTTCTCCGGACCGCCGCCCTGTTTGGTTGGACGCTTCATGATCAGCACCAGTGGCATCACGATCACGAACAGCATGGCCAGGGCGAAGAAGGCGTCAATATACGATTGCATGGCGGCGTGGCGCTGGACCATCCCGAAGACCATGACGTAAGACTGGTGCGTGGCGGTGGCCAGGTCCGCGCCGGAAGCCACCATGGCGTTCTTTGCCGCGGCGAGTGAGGCCACGGCCGCCGGGTTAGCGGTGTTCACATGCGCCGTCATTGAATTGGTGTGGACCTGCTGGTGACGCGCCACAAGCGTGGTCACGCTGGCAATGCCGATGCTCGCGCCGATGTTACGCATCAGGTTGAACAAGCTGGTAGCGTTGCCCATCTCGTGTTTGGGAATGGGATCGTTGGTAATGGTGGTCAAGGGCACGAAGAGCAATCCCATGGACGCGCCTTGCATGAATTGTGGCCAGAAGATGTCCCAGTAACCGGCGTTCAGGTTGAGCCGCGAGAGCAGGTAAAGACTGAATCCGCAGATCGCCAGTCCGCTGGCGAGGAGTTTGCGTGGATCGACCTTGCTCACGAGAATTCCCACCAGCGGCATAAAGAGAAACGAACCGAGACCGCGAGGCAACAACGCCATGCCGGCTTCCAACGCGGAATATCCCATCAGGGTTTGCAGCCACAGAGGGAGCAACACGGTGCTGCCGTAAAGCACGAAGCCAAGCACGGTCATGAGGAAGACGCCGGTGGAATACGTCCCAACTTTGAACACGCTGAGATGGACCACGGGATACTTCGTGAGCAATTCGCGCGCGATAAAAAAGCCCAGGCCCAGAACGGTAGCGGCCATCAGAATCACGATGAAGTGCGACTGGAACCAGTCCTCTTCCTGGCCTTTATCCAGCATGACCTGTAACGCGCCAATGCCCACGGCGAGCAAGCCAATGCCCCAGTAGTCCACGCCGCCTTTACCTCGCTTGATGTAAGGCGGATCAAAGATATTCATGCTGGCCATAAAGACCGCAGCCACGCCGATGGGGATATTGATGTAGAAGAGCCAGCGCCAACTGTAGCTGTCAGTGATCCAGCCGCCGATCACCGGTCCGATCATGGGCGCAACCACGATGCCCAGCGCCCAGAACGCCATGGCTTTGCCGCGCTTTTCCGGCGGAAACGCTTCCATGAGAATGGCCTGCGAGAGTGGCTGCAATCCGCCGCCGGTGGCGCCTTGCAGAATTCTGAAGACGATCAGCATCGGCAGGTTGGGAGCAATGCCGCACAGAAACGAAAAAACCGTGAATCCCGTAACGGACATCAGCAGTATGTTGCGACGGCCAAACTGGTTGGAGAGCCATCCGGTAAGCGGCAGAACAATGGCGTTGGAAACAAGGTACGACGTGAGCACCCAGGTGGCTTCGTCCGTGCTGGCGGAAAGATCGCCGGCAATGTGCGGCAGAGACACGTTCACCACCGTTGTGTCCAGCACCTCCATGAAGGTGCCAAGCATCACCGAAACGGCGATGAGCCACGGATTGATTACCGGCTTGGAAATCTCTGTCATTTACTTGTCGCTTCGCTCCACACCGCTTTGCAGCGTTGTTTCATGTTTTTGTCGCTACGCGACAAACCGCTCAGGTGGTATCGCTCACGCCGGGAGTCTCAAGCGCCTGTTGCAGGCCGCTCGGCGCGCAAGTCGGCCTCGCGTCGTTTTCATTGCGCCGGATCTATTTCACGATCACTTCCGGCACGGCGGACATCCCAGGGCGTAACTGGTGTTCAGGGTCCTCGCCTTTGTCTATGCGGATGCGAACCGGAACACGCTGGACGACTTTCACATAGTTGCCGGTAGCGTTTTCCGGCGGAAGCAGACTGAAGCGCGACCCGGTGGCGCCACCCATGGATTCCACCGTTCCGCTGTAGTCGCGGTTGTAGGCGTCCACGTGGATCTTTACCCGTTGGCCGGGCTTCATGCTCTTAAGTTGTGTTTCTTTGAAATTAGCGGTGATCCAGATGTCGTCGAGATCAACAATCGAAAACAGAGGCTGGCCGGCCTGGACAACTTGTCCGGGTTCCACGCTGCGTTTGCTGATAATGCCGGTTACCGGGGCAAGGATTTTCGTGTAGTCCAGATTCAATCCAGCTTGCGCCAAAATTGCCTGGTTTTTCTGCACGTCAGCGGAGGCGGCTCCGGCGCGGGCCTGGGTGATTTTGATCTGTTCCGGCACGGTATGCGCGCCTTCTGCCTGAGCGCGAGCCTGTGCGGCGCGGCTTTCAGCGCCGGCGACGGCGGCAATGGCGGCGTCCAGCGCAGCGCGACTGGAACTGGCGTTGGCCACGGCGGAGTCATACTGCTGGCGCGAAACTTCATCTTTCGCTACCAACTGCTCCATGCGTTTCAGATCGGTTGAGACCTTGGTGTAGTTGGCTTGTGCCTCCTGCACGCGCGCCTGCGCGGCAATCACTTCTTTGTCCGCGGCTTTTACGTTGGCGTCCGCAGCCACCAACTGGTTGGAACTTGTGGTGGTCATATACGGAACGCCTACACTGGCCGCGGTGGAGTTGGCCTGAGCGTTGGCCAGATCAGCTTTCGCGCGCTCGACGGCAACCTGGTAGTCCTTGGGATCGAGGTCCACCAACAGCGTTCCCGCCTGGACAAAGTCATTGTCGTCATGCAGGACCTTGATCACCGTGCCGGAAACGCGCGCGCTGATGGGATTGATGTGTCCATCCACTTGCGCGTCATCCGTGGATTCGCGGACGGCGTAGTAGCTCCACACTGCGTAAGCGCCTATGGCGACCAGCAACACGACAACAACGATGATCCACTTGGCATGGGCGCGCACAAAACTCGCCGGCGGTTCAGCCGCCACCGCAAGATCGTCGTCTTTTTCGGACGCGGCCCCATCCTTTGGGTCCTTCCCGGATTGATTGATGGTTTCCACTTTTTCCTCTTCCAAGAGCGCAACTTTCTGGTTCGCCAAGTTACTTCCCTCCGAGAAACGTTTTCGTCTGCAGTTCCGCAATACCCAAGGCGCGCGCCAACGTAAGCTTGGCCACGTTGTTCAGATACAACGCCTGAATATGAGTCTCGTTTGCATTGGCCACCGCTTCCTGCGCCTGCACAACTTCAAGGCTGCCGGAAACACCGGCCGAGTAGCGGTCCTGGGCTTCTTTCAATTGTTCAGCGGCCAGTTCAATAGACTGGCGCGCCACGGTCACCTGCTCGTTGGATGTTTTCACGTCAAGCAGAGCGACGCGAATTTCAAATTCCACGCGGTTGCGCAGATTTTCCAGATTCATTTTCGCCTGGCGCAATTCGGTTTCCGCCTGGTTCACATCGGCTTTGACTTTGCCGCCCTGGAAAATCGGGATCTTGAGTCCGGCGGCAAGGTTGTATGTGCCTTCGGCTTTGCCCGGAGATGGACCAATCCATCCATAGGCTCCGTTGACCTGTACCGTGGGCAAGTATTCTCCGTGCGCGGCTTTCAGCGAATACTCGGCCACGCGTACCCGCGCTTCCGCCGCAAGATATTCCGGACGCCGCGTATAGGTGCGCGAAAGAGCTTCTTCAAAATTCAGTTCCGGCAGAGGGGCATACGGAATGTTGTCCGTAAGTTCGATGGCCTGCGACACAGGCAGTCCGATCAGCCGGGCCAGCAC
>JANXPR010000388.1 GCA_025357215.1 Acidobacteriaceae bacterium
GCCGCCAATGTAGCGATCTTCACTTTTGTGGACGCCACGCTGATCCGCCCGCTCCCTTATAAGGACGCCAAACAACTGGTGGAGATTTATGACTCGCGTCCGCAGACCGTGGGATCGCAGTTTGAGTCGTCATATCCGGACTATCTGGACTGGAAGCAACAGAACAAAGCTTTCTCGTCACTGGCTGGTTACAGCCAGAACGGAACGGTGCTGCGCGGCGAGAGCGTGCCGATCGTCCTGCCTTCGGCGGTGGCCAGCGACAATTTCTTTGCGACTCTTGGCGTTACGCCAATCCGTGGCCGCGATTTCCGTCCCGGAGAAGACCTGGACTCCGCTGCTCCCACGGCGATTCTCAGCTTTGGGTTTTGGAAAAAACACTTTGGCGGACGCGAGGACGCGGTTGGGCGCGTGGTAACTCTGGGCAAGGAGCAGGTGACGATCGTGGGCGTATTGCCGGCGGAATTTCACTTTGCGCCGGTCGGCGATCCTGATTTGTGGCAGCCTCTGCGCGCGACGGGCGGGTTGCTCGAACGCAGAAACCTGCATTGGCTCAGCGTGGTGGCCCGATTGAAGCCGGGAGTGACCCAGGAAAAAGCCGCCGCGTCCATGGACGTGTTGATGGAAGCCCTGGAAAAGCAATATCCCGATTCGAATACAAAATTGCGGACGACCCTCGTCCCGCTGAATGAAGTGATTGTCGGCCAGGTCCGGCCCATCCTGCTGTTGTTGTTGGGCGCCGTTGGGTTGCTGCTGATGATTGCCTGCGCCAACGTAGCCAACCTGCTGCTGGCGCGTTCGCTTTCCCGCCGCAGGGAAGTAGCCGTGCGGACCGCTCTGGGCGCCAATCGCTGGCGGCTGGTCCGGCAGATGCTCACGGAAGGCGTAATGCTTTCTTTGGCCGGGGCTGCCCTGGGCGTGGTCCTTGCAGAATGGATGGTTCGGGCGTTCGTCTCGGCTATTCCCAAAACGTTGTTGAGCTCCATGCCGTACATCCAGAGGATGTCGATTGACTGGAGCGTCATAGCGTTTGCTTTGGGCCTGGCCTTGCTGACTGGCGTTCTGTTCGCTCTGGCTCCAGCATTACAGCTTTCCGGAAAACATATCTACGACGCGTTCCGTGAAGGCGCGCGCGGATCACAGTCCGCGGGCTGGCGACGCTTTGCGTCTTCGCTGGTGGTGGCGGAAGTCGCCATTTCAATGGTCCTGCTGTTTGGCGCGGGACTGCTGGGCAAAAGCTTTTACCGTCTGCTGAAAGTGGACACCGGTTTCAACTACCACCAGCTTTCCGCCATGGCCGTGGCCATGCCCTCAGAGCAATACAAGACCGATCCTCAGCAAATTACTTTCTACCGATTGTTGAAGGACCGCGTGCAGGCTTTGCCCGGTGTGCAATCCGTGGGCATTACTTCATCGTTGCCTCTGGGCCAGGGCAATACTTCCAACGTGGTGGTGATCGGCCAGCCCTATACCGGCCAGGGATTTGAAGCCAACAGCCGATCCATTGACACCAACTATTTTCAGACCCTGCAAGCGCAACTGGCGGCCGGACGGTGGTTTGACGAATCTGACAATGCCGAAGCGCCCCAGCGGGTCATCGTGAACAAAACGTTTGCTGACATGTTCATGAAAGGCCTGGACCCAGTAGTCCAGCAAGTGCGTTTCACGTACTCGGACAAGGAAAAGCCACGGCAGGTCGTCGGCGTGGTGTATGACATCAAGGAAGGCCAGCTGGACGCGCCGGCTCTCCCGGCCATTTACACGCCGTTTTTGCAGGACTCCAGCACGTTCCTGTATCTGATGGTGCGCACATCGCAAGATCCGGCAGCTTCCATCCTGCAAACCCAGGCTGCCATCCGCCAGCTGGACAGCAACGTAGTCACGTTCCAGGAACAGACCATGGAAGACTTCATTCAACGTTCTCCGGTGGCGTTCTTCCATCGTTATCCGGCGTGGCTCGCGGAATTGTTTGCCATCATGGCCCTGGCGCTGGGCAGCATCGGACTCTACGGCCTGGTTTCGTACTCCGTAAGCCAGCGAACACAGGAGATCGGCATACGCATGGCCCTGGGCGCACAGCGCAGCAGCGTCCTGCGGATGGTGTTGCTACAAGGCGTGCGCCTGATCGTTCCGGGAGTGGTCATCGGGATTGCTGGAGGAGTTGCCGCGGCCGTGGCGGTACGCAGCTTGTTGTTCGGCGTAACCGTGTGGGACCCGGCAATCTTCGCTACCGTGACGGCCCTGCTGGCTGCGGTCACGCTGCTGGCCAGCTTTATTCCGGCGCGCACCGCGACCAAGGTGGACCCCATGGTGGCGCTGCGGTACGAATAGAGCAACTTCTCACCACGGAGACACGGAGACACGGAGAAGATTTTTAAGAAATATCGAGCGCGGTGAGAAATCCCGGTAGTGTCTGATTCCCATGTTGCTCTTTTGGTGGCGGCCTAGCCAACCAAGGCCGCCAGCGGATCACGCGGCACTCTCCAACAATTCTCTCACGCTCCAAACGTGGTCAGTTATCCCCGCCTCCATTGCGGGGGTCACGCGAAGGCTCTGGTGAATCCGACACAGGTTGTAATAGGCAATCTGCAAGGCCACGGCTGCTTTCAGGTTGTCCAGCTTGCGGCTGAAGGCGTTTGTCAGGCGCGTTAAGCGTCTTAGGTGCATCCGCATGGTCAAGTTGTGCCGTTCGACATAAGACGTACTGATGCGTTCAGGGTTAGGATTTTCTTGTAGGACTCTGGATAAAACCTCGATGATCGGGCTTGGGGAGTATTTTGCTTCGCTGTTGTGCTGACCATAATCCCCATAGAGTTTCACAAGCTGGCTAAAGTCCACATCAGCTCCAAACACGCGATCTACCGCGTCAATATAGAAGCGGAAACCGTCAGTTGTTAGCTGAATACGGCCCACAACGCGCTCACTCAGATCACGGATAAAGTCATATGTGGTCGCTTTAGTACGCTTACCGATCTGGAAACAGGGGATGAGTTTCGTATCAGCATCAAGGGCAATAAACACCCAAGCATCCCCAAACTCAGCCGGATCAGAGGCGCGTACATGGCGCTGCTTTTTGCTCACGAATCCCCATAGTTCATCGCACTCTACAGATTGGAGACGCAAGCCCCTCATTCTCTCATCAAGCAGGGAGGAACATTTTTCGCCAGCGACTACCAACAAACTCAATATCGTGTTGCGATTTACTCCCGTCATGCGCTCCGTAGAACGAACAGACGCGCCTTCCAACAAACAGCGAAGCACCTGCTCTGCCCTTTCAACGGGAAGACGCATCTCCCCCAAGGGATTGGGAGGCTTGGGGTCTGAGAACGTTTTCCGGCACGTCAGGCAGCGATAACGCTGGATTTTCAGCTTGCCATAACGCCCAAATTTCTTACAGCGTGTGTTACATACGTGACACGTCACAATAAGCCCTTGCTTTCTTCGGGGCTTACTGTGCTAAAGTGACAGTGGGTGTCAACCCTGTCCTTTGGCGTAAGCCCGAGGATAAAGTGGTGGGGCGTATGGGATACGATCCCACGTTCCGCGATCCAAAGTCGCGTGTCCTAGTCCGCTAGACGAACGCCCCTTGCTTGCGAAAGCCAGTGCTGTGCGCCTCGTAAACGTTTAAGCACTGGCTTTTGCTTTTTCCTCACTACTGAAATATCTGCTCCCATCCTTGTAAATCCGGCCCTTTCTGTTCAGGCGGCTGAGAACCTTGTAGGGGAAGTTATCCGCTCTTGCGAAGTATTTCCCTACAGCCCTTTTCTTGATCTCTCCTGCTGTGATCCCCTCTCTGTTCCGAATTGCGTCCTCCACAAATGCGGTAGGGGTGTTGGGCGTTTTCGTTGGAGCGGCGGCCTTTTCCTGCGGCTGCCCCCCGCGTTTGTTTTTGGTGGTGTCCTTGCCCTTTTTTGCGGCCCTCAATGCAGCTTCCCAAATGGCCAACTGCTCACGATGGTAGTCCACCAGCTCATTAATTTCGGATACAAAATCTTTCTTCACGCCATCAGTATCCCATGGGGGAGTATGGTTGTCAACAGGGGGTGGTAAGAAATCTCCCCCGCCCCCAAGTTGAATCGTATCCTCTTTGTCTGTCATGTTTCCTCTCCTTTTCTTTGTTTTCCTCTGAGTAGCAACATCCTGTTAAGCCATTACCGAAATCCCTGTTGTTGCGAGAACTTTAGCCGCGAACGAGCAAAGCGTGTTAATCCCGCTTCGTCGTGCGGGTATTTCATCAACCCACCCTTTCTTGCGAAGCTGAAAAACCAAGAGATGAGCTTCGCCAGAAAGAGTGGGGCACCCACGGTTTGGTGAGGGGCAGATAGGCCAAGGAAAAGCGTGGGCCACCGCCACTGCGGGTTCGCCTGCAACGTCGGTTTTTTGGTATCTTACGCGGCATATGAACGTTGGTCGTTGGCTCGGATACCTGCTGATCATTGCGACGTCGTTAGGCGCGATTGGACAGACCTGCCCGCAAAGTTTCACAGTAAGTCTACTTGACCGTAAGTCCGAAAAATTTGCAACCAGTTTGCGCCTTGACGTGTTTCAAGCCAAGCTCGGCCATGACCATCTGACCATTTCCAGCCTTGAGCGATTAACAATGACCCGAGTGGTCGTATTGATGGACGTAAGCGGCAGCATGCAATCTTTCGAGCTCGAGGACAGCATCAAAGAATTGCTCAAAGAAATTCCGCCAGGGGTCTCCGTTGCATATGGCGTTTTCTCAAAGAAATCGTTATTCACTGAGAAATTCACTTCGGATCCCGGCGAGTTGCGTGCTCTGGTGGACCGCGTCACTACACAATATCAGTTGACCCGACCAGGCTCAGGTACCGCCATGGTCGATGCGATCCACGAAGCCCTGAAGCTCTTGGAGCCACCGCAGGCGGGCGATGCTATTATTCTGGCGAGCGACGGCGGAGACAATTCCGGTCATGTGTCCATGAGCGACATTGAGCGTGAATTCCAATCGCGTCCCGTGCGATTGTTCGTGTTTCTTCCCGGGAGACCTGGGAATTCCGTGTCTCCCGACGAGGCTACGAGTTTGAACTGGCTTTTCACAATGGCCGAGCGCACTGGCGGTGCAGCTTATCCGAACTTCGCCTCCAATATTCGCGATTGGGGATGGAATCGTTTCATGTTCATGAAAGCTATGAAGGCTTTCTGGCTTGAAGGCATTCCCAATACATACGTCGGAGTTGTTGGCGTGCCTAACAGTGTGAAGAAACCGGCCACCTGGAAACTGCAACTCAGCAAGGATGCTGAGACCAAATGGGTCCGTCCCGCAATCTGGTATCCCACACAACTGCGGCCTTGTGGCGGTCCACCTACTGCTGCCCACGAAAAGGCTTTGGGGCGTGGCACCAGTGCTGTGGCAAAATTTAAACCCCCGCCAATCCCAACTCCGCGGCAATCGTCTTCATGGCTTCAATGCAGAATGCGATGTGTTCTTCCAGGTCTACGCCCAAGTCGGCGGCGCCGTTGGTAATGTCGTCGCGATTTACGCTGCGGGCAAAGGCTTTGTCCTTCATCTTCTTCTTCACGGACTTGGCTTCCACTTCCGCCAGTGACTTATTCGGCTTGACCAGCGCGCTGGCGGTGATGAATCCGGCGAGTTCGTCGCACGCGAACAGAGCTTTTTCCATCCGGCTCTCGCGTTTCACCCCGCTGTACTCGGCGTGGGAGAGAATCGCCTGGCGCATCTCTTCCGGATAGCCGCGTTCTTCCAGAATTTTGCAGCCCACGAAGGGATGTTCCGCCGGCGTGGGATATTTTTCGTAGTCGAAATCATGCAGGAGTCCGGTGATGCCCCAGTAGTTTTCGTCTTCGCCAAACTTGCGGGCGTAAGCGCGCATGCAGGCTTCCACGGAGAGCATGTGCTTGCGCAGGCTCTCGGATTCGGTAAATTCGCACAATAAAGTCCAGGCAGCGTCGCGATTGAGTTCTTCGAGTTTCATAGGGGTTTTATACTTGTTTTCTCCTTTTGTTCTCTATTTTATTAGTTTTTTCTGCCTGTTTTACCTGCATTTTTAGGTTGACAAGCCTTAAATACATGTAGACACTGGATATTAGTAGTAGGGCCCCGCAGTAAGCAAGGCAAGGATGTAACGAGAGATGCCTGCTCTGGCAGCTCCCAAAAAATCATGGCGACAACTCTGGCTCCGGTAGATTCCCGGGAAGTAGTTCGTTGCGATCACTGTCATCTCGTCCAATTTCGGACCGCAAACAATCTTTGCAGGAAATGCCGCACATCAATGGACGAGGATGAGCCTGAGCCGATCCTTGTCGAAGCGCCGCCGGTGGTAGCAGCCCCCACGGGAACGCGTTCGCATCTGCAGATTGCCGCAGCCATTCGTATGCTACGGCAGAAGGCCGGACTAAGCCAGCGCCAGCTTGCGCTGCGCATGCAGGTCCCGCGCACATACGTATCCAAGATTGAAAATGAAAAAGCCGTGCCCACGCTGTCCTCCATGCAACGCCTGGCGACGGCGCTGGAGGTAGGAGTGGCCGACTTATTGAAGGGCACCAGCCGCACGCTGGAAGACGAAATTTCCGACCTGATGCACGATGACTTTATCGC
>JANXPR010000397.1 GCA_025357215.1 Acidobacteriaceae bacterium
GGATGGAGCGTTTGGTCTTTGGGCTGCCGCCTCTCCGCGCTACCGGCATCTCATGAAAGGCGCAGCACAGTGCGATTCGTGGGCCACGGACGGACATAAATGGTTGAACGTCCCTTTTGATTCGGGCTATGCGTTCGTCGCGCATACGGAGTCGCACCGTCTGGCGATGACCTATCGCGCTCCTTACCTGACGCATGCTTCTGAAACGCGCGATCAGATGGAGTGGAACCCGGAGTGGTCCCGCCGCGCGCGCGGCTTCGCCACTTACGCCGCACTGCGTGAACTAGGCCGCGAAGGTGTAGCCGCCTTGGTTGACCGTTGCTGCCAGCATGCCACCGCGATTGTTGCAGGAATCGGGAAACTGCCAGGAGCAGAAGTACTATGGTCGCCGACCATCAATCAGGGACTGGTGCGTTTTCTCGATCTTCAAAACGAAGCCCCTGAAAGCAAAGACACCAACAGCAAGAGCCACGATCATTTCACCGACGAAGTCATTGCCGCCATCAACAAGACGGGTGAAGCGTTTTTCGGCGGAACAACCTGGCGCGGCAAACGCGCCATGCGCGTAAGCGTGTGCAACTGGCGGACGACAGAAGAAGACGTAGAGCGGACCATCCGCGCTGCCGAGCAAGTGTTGGCGGCGATGGGCCATCAATCTGAAGCCCAGCACGCGGCCAAGACCTAGGCAACTACTGTTCGGCCTCCGTTCGCACATGTTCGGCAGCCACAGCCGGCGGATTCGGCGTGGCCTGCGAGTCTTTAGTTTTCAAGTCTTTAATTTGCGAGTTTTTGGATTGCAACTCGTAGATCAAGCTAGCGGCCAGTGCCGTCCATCCCGTTTGATGGCTGGCGCCCACTCCGGCGCCGGTGTCGCCGTGAAAGTATTCGTGGAACGGCACGTAGTCGCGCCAGTGGGGATCGGATTGAAACTTCTCGTTCGCTCCAAAAACTGGCCGACGGCCCTGGGCATCGCGCTCAAAGGTGCTCACCAGGCGGCGTGCCAGTTCATCGGCTACTTCCGTCAGATTCATCATTCGACCGGAGCCCGTTGGGCATTCCACTTTCAAAGACTCGCCGTAATATTCGTAGAAGCGCCGCAAGGAATGCACCAGCAAGAAGTTCACCGGGAACCATACCGGTCCGCGCCAGTTTGAATTGCCTCCGAAAAGCCCTGTGGTAGATTCCCCAGGTTCGTAGTCCACTATGTGAGTCGTGCCGTCCAGTTCCAGCTTGTAAGGATGGTCCCGGTGATAGCGTGACAGCGCGCGGACGCCGTGTGGCGAAAGAAATTCGCTTTCGTCCAGCATCAGTTGCAAGATGCGACCCAACTGTTCGCGGCCGGCAATCGAGAACAAACGCCGCTCCTTGTTGCCGGGCGTATTCATGCACGCCATGTTGCCCATTAAATCCTGGCGGTTTTGAATGAACCACTCCAGGCGCTTTTTGAAAGACGGCATGGAATCGAGCAACTCCGGCTCCATGATCTCCACCGCGAAGAGCGGGATAAGTCCCACCATGGACCGTACGCGCAACGGCAGGCTCGAACTATCGGGCAAGTGGAGCACGTCATAAAAAAAGCCGTCTTCTTCGCTCCACAGACACAAGCCATCGTCACCCATATCGCTCATGGCGCGGGCAATGTAAATAAAGTGTTCCCAGAATTTGCTGGCCACGTCTTCGTAGGTAGCGTTCGTGGCCGCGAGTTCCAGCGCGATGGCCAGGAGATCCAGCGAATACATGGCCATCCAACTGGTGCCGTCTGATTGCTCAATGTGTCCGCCACCCGGAGTTTCCATACTGCGGTCAAATACACCAATGTTGTCCAGACCGAGAAAGCCTCCCTGGAAAACGTTCATGCCTTCCACGTCCTTGCGGTTCACCCACCAGGTAAAATTGAGCAACAGCTTGTGGAAGATGCGTTCCAGAAATTGCGCGTCACCGTGGCCACCGTTCTTGGCTTTGTCGATCAGGTAAACCTGGTGCGCGGCCCAGGCGTGGACTGGAGGATTCACGTCTCCAAATGACCATTCGTAAGCCGGGATCTGTCCGTTGGGATGCATGTACCACTCGCGCAGCATCAGGACCAGCTGCTCCTTGGCGTATTCAGGATCGACCAGCGCCAGTGACACGCAATGGAAGCCCAGGTCCCACGCGGCGTACCAGGGATATTCCCATTTGTCCGGCATGGAGAGCACGTCTGCGTTGTAGATATGAGGCCATGCGTGATTGCGGCCTTTCTTGCGTTCTGCTGGAGGCGCGGGCTGCGCATGATCGCCATTGAGCCAGTCGCGGACCACGTAATGGTAATACTGCTTGCCCCACAGCAGTCCGGCAAAGGCCTGGCGCATGATATTGCGGCGGTCGTCACTCACGGCGGACGGAATTACAGTGTTGTAGAACTCATCGGCTTCCTGCTTGCGGATGGTGAAAGCGTTTTCAAACTGCACACCCAGCATGGCTTCCGTGGTCATGGCCGAGTCCTGGCGGGCCAGCCGCAGCCGGATGGTAGCTTCTCCGTGTGCCGGTACTGATAATTTGTAAAGGATGGCGGCTTTTGTGCCGCGCTGCGCCGGGTTCACAGCCGCTTTTTCCCTGTTGACGACGTAACGATGAAACGCGTCTTTCACATACGGAGAGGGACTCTCCACGTTAAAGAGCAGACGGCTGTTGGTTTCATTTTCCGTGAACAGCGGTGTGCCGCTATTTTGGAAATACAAGAAGTAATTTCCCAGCTCCGCATCCACAGCCTGCAAGGCGCCGGATCCTTTATCAAAGGACAGCTCCGCATGTTCTTTATCGGCGTTCCATGACCAGCGATTGCGAAACCACAAAGTCGGCAGCACATGCAGGTCCGCTGCTTCCGGCCCGCGGTTGGCCACCCGCACCGTGACGCAGATATCGTCTACATCCACCTTGGCGTATTCGACGAAAACATCAAAGTAACGGTCGTCATTGAATACGCCGGTATCCATTAACTCAAATTCAGGATCTGTCTTAGATCGGCGGCGGTTTTCATCCACCAGCTGCTCGTAGGGATACTCCGCCTGAGGATACTTGTACAGATACTTCATGTAAGAGTGCGTGGGCGTGCTGTCCAGGTAGAAGTAATATTCTTTTACGTCTTCGCCGTGGTTGCCCTGGCTTCCAGTAAGACCGAAGAGACGCTCTTTCAGTATGGGATCACGGCCGTTCCACAGCGCCACGGCAAAACACATGTGCTGGTGACGGTCACAGATACCGGCGATACCGTCTTCATTCCAGCGGTAAGCCCGGGACCGGGCGTGATCGTGAGGAAAATAGTCCCAGGCCTGGCCCCATGCGCTGTAATCCTCGCGTACCGTGCCCCATGCGCGCTCGCTCAGATACGGGCCCCAGCTCTTCCAACGCCGATTCTCCTGCGATTCAGCGATTCGTGCTTCTTCCCTGGTCATCTTGATCTCCACCCGCGTAACTCCCCGCGCCAACATGCACCCTACCAGAGTGACAGCGCTCTAATAGGTTACCCTTCCTTCAGCTCGGTATGAAACTTTTTGAACCTTCGGGAATCAGACTGGGGAAGAAAGCGTCTGGATCGATTGCGGTCCAGAATCCGAGAATATAATGGTCGGGCTTAGACCCGGGTCAAAGGCTGAAATGGCCTGCGATCAGAAAAGAGATGGACTTGTCTGCGATATCGGCTTCCATGCCAAAGGACAAATCGGGGCGCACTCTGGAGCAGGAAATCATGCTCATTGATCGTGTCTGCGCCGGCGAAACGCATCTTTTCTACGAATTAATCAGCCCCTATGAGCGGCAGGTTTATGTGGCTGCGTTTTCCACGTTGCAAAATGAAGCGGACGCGGAAGAAGTGGCCCAGGAAGCCTTGCTCAAAGCCTTTTCGCATTTGAGCGGGTTCCGGCGCGAGTCAAAATTCAGTACCTGGTTGATCCAGATCACCATTAATGAAGCGCGCATGAAGCGCCGCAAAGACCGCAAAGCTTTGTATGAGTCACTGGACAAGCAGAATACGGACGAAGAAGGCGATTACATCCCGAAGGATTTCGCGGACTGGCGGGAAATACCGTCAGAATCGCTGGAGAGAACCGAACTGAAGCAGGCGCTGCAACGGGCACTGGCTTCATTGGATGGTAAATACCGCGAAGTTTTCATCTTGCGGGACATTGAAGACCTGAGCATTGCCGAAACCGCTCAGGCCCTTGGCATTACGGAAGCGTCAGTAAAAACTCGACTGTTGCGCGCCCGGCTGCAAATGCGTGACGCGCTGGCTCCAGGTTATGACGGCGCGTGGAGTCTGGGAGAGAATCAATGGAAGAAAGTGAGGCCCTGGTAACGTGCCCATTATTGAAATAAGTTGCTACCACGTGTGGCGGGAAATTTCGAACTATATTGACGGCGAGATTGATCCGGAACTCCGCCGCCGGATGGAAGAACACTTTAAAGGCTGTGAGCACTGCTCCGCCGTGCTGGACGGGACCCAGAACGTTCTCCGCCTGGTGGGCGATGGCCGGACCTTTGAGCTACCCGCGGGATTTAGCGACCGTCTGAAAAAACGGCTGGAAAAGGACCTGGGCGGCTAGCTGGCTACCTGCATGGCTTGATTGCGCCGGATGTATTTCCCCATTTACTCCGGCAACATCTGCTTTACTCCGGCAACATTTGGGGCGGCAACTCCTTGTTCGTCATTACAAAATTCACCTTCCACTCCCCGTTTACCTTGGCCCAGGTTTCGAAATAGCGATACGTCGTATTGCTGACCTCGCCTGTTTTCTTGTCCGTAAGCTTTACCTTATACCAGCCGCGGTCCGTGGCAAACTCGCCCATTACGGTGACTTTGACCATGATGATCCCTAAATCCACTTTGTATTTCTGGAAAAGAGTTTTTGATCTCTCCCGCAGCGCGATAGGGGCTTCTTCACGGTAAAAGCTGGGTTCATCGTCAGACCAGTCAATGAACGCGGGCGCAAACACGTTGAGCAAACGGTCCACGTCTCCGGTGTTGTACGCTTCGCGAAATTCGGTCTTCGCCACCGAGATAAGATACTCGTCGTCCTGGGGCACGTTGTACCGCCTTGAAAAATAAGAATGCAAGGCACTCTACTATTGCCTCTGGGGGCGAGTCAAAAAGAGCTTCGTTTCGCCAACAAATTCCCGCTTGAAACTTTTTTCACGGCCACGAATCATACGCCCAGAGGACGGTGTTGTTCTAACCACGAAGGCGCGAAAAGATGCTTGAGATTACTTGTGAGCAAATTCGGCGAGAAGTTTCCAACTATATGGAGGCTGATTTGACTGCTGCGCTGAAGCGGCAGATTGACGACCACGTTCGCCACTGTCCAGGTTGCAAAGCCGTATACGATGGTGTTCGCAACGTGATATCTCTGGCCGGACACGGAGCAATCATAGAGTTGCCCTCGGGTTTCAGCGAACGGCTTTATCGCAAACTGGCCAACAAGTAAGAAACCGGACTAAGACGAATTGAACAAAAGCCACATAAAGCGAACTTTGTTGCTCGGCGCCGTGGTGGCTCTGGCCGCGCTTGCAACGCATCCTGTGGCAGCTCAATCAGCGTCAGATGATCCTTGCGTAGCGCCGGCACTCTTGGAAAAACAGGCTGTCTTCGCGAAGGAAGCGGGGTCCCCGCCATCAACGCCGGTCTCGGTGCCACGCACCGCGGCGCTTACATCTCCTCTGGTGCAGCAATTGATCGTCGCGCGCTTCCCTGAGTTGACACGGAAGCAAGTCCGCGTCCGTACTTTCAACAGCGACTATGATTTCTTTCGTACGCGCTTTAGTTACTCGCGTTTTTTTCTGTTTCGCCGGATGCGCTACTTTGTTGAGGTAAATCCCCGGCTGTTGAGTTTGTCGCCGCCGTCGGATGGCGTCTGCGCGATCCTTGGACACGAACTGACGCACATTTCGTCCATGAGCCATGGCAATCGGCTTAGACTTTTTGGATTGGTTCGGCTGGCGTCAGGCAAGTACACAACCGTATTCGAGCGTCGCGCTGATCTGGAAGCCATACGCCGCGGCTTTGCTCCTGGACTGAAAGCCTACCGGCAGTGGATCTATGCGAATATCCCGGCGGAAAAAGTCGCCCGAAAGAAACGCGACTACTTCACGCCGGAAGAGATCGACGCTTTGCTGTCACGACTGAAGCAAGACCCCGCCCTGATGGACTTTTGGATCCGGCATGTACCGCTGAATGAACAGCAGATCATGGCCGCGCCGGGCAGCGGAAACTTTGGTAAGCGCCGCTCTTCAGAATGACCAGCCGAATGACCAGCCGAATGACCATTTGACCTGCCCGGAAAGGCGTCATAAAATCAATAGAGCCAGCGGATTACCGCTGGCCTTTCTGCAAACTTGGTGCCCCCTCGTTCAATGGTAGGACAGCTGCCTCTGGAGCAGCCTATCGGGGTTCGAATCCCTGGGGGGCAGCCATACTCCATTTTTCTTACTTCAATTCCGTAATCAGCGCGCGCTGCTTTCCTTTGACCAGGGTTTCAGTGTGCGTGCGATCGCGGAGGTTGAAGCGAATGGTGCCCGGCGTGTACGAGTTGACCACGGACTTGCCGTCCGGACTGGTCGACTTCAGATCGCCTTCTTCCAGGAAAAGCACGACGACGTCTTTGTCGTGAAAATGCATCGGCGTGGCGACGTCCGGTTCCCAGGTGTAGTCCCACACGATCACGCGATCGTTCTCAAAAAGCTTTTTTGATCCAGGACGCGGAAAGCCGAGCGGGAATTTGGTGGGGTTGGCGATGGGCGCTACCGGGTGGTCCTTGAGGTTGATCACCAGCGAACGACCGTCAATCTTAGGCGCAGTACCTTTTGGCGCGAACGTTGCGGTTCCCGAAAAAGAGACTACAACAGAATCCAAAGGCATGGCGCTGCCGGCGGTTACGTCCCATACGGTGACGCGATCATTATCGATGGCCGGCATCTTCGCGGTTTGCCCGGTCGGTTGCGAAACGGCGGGAAGCGACAGCAAACTGACGAGCATGATGCAAAACAATAAGCTACGAGTCATTGGTGCAGCCGTGCGCGCATCAACCGTGCGAGTACTTACCATACGTGTACGAATCATGCGAACCC
>JANXPR010000425.1 GCA_025357215.1 Acidobacteriaceae bacterium
GCCACCACTTTGTGCGGTCCGGGCTGGCCAACGGGCCAGGTTAGTTGGGTGGTGAATCCGCCATTCGCATCCGCAGTGGTCTGGCCCAGACTGAAGCCGCCGGCCGTATCGATAAAGAAGTTGACCGTACCAGGAGCGAAATTCGTTCCGCGCAAAGTGAATCGACCAATTACCACGATTCCCGGTTGAAATGGGATCCCGGTGCCGGGGTCAATCACCTGAATTGCAGGCGGCAGCGGCTGGCTGCCGGCCACCACGGTGATGGAAGTTTGCGCCTGCAACTGGCCGGACATTACGGCGGACAACACGTACGTCCCGGGAGCCACGCTGGCGGGAACCGATACCACCGCGGCGAAAGAACCGTCGCCCTGAACAGTGGCGTTTCCCAAAAAAGTATTGGCTATGTCATTGAGCGACAATTGAACCTGGTCAGACGCGGTGGTAACCAGGACAGCCCAGGCGCTCCAGTCCGTGGCGATAAAATCCGCAACGTCAAAATCGCGAACGCGGAACGCGTAAGGCGTGTTGGGCAACAGTCCCGGAGCCGTGAAATTGTTGGCATTATCAAAAGGTCCATGCCGGACGATCTTGACGTCCGCTGGCTGCGGCGGAGGAACCTGTCCGTTCGGGGCAACGCCCCACTGGATTTCCGATTGCGCCACCTGGCCGGAAGTTGTGTCGTTCCAGGTTATGTTCAATTGGCTGGCCTGCGCCGCTGGGAAGAAGCTGCCCGTTACGGTGAAGGGGTCGCCATCATGGACTTGCGGCACGCTGGTACCAATGATCGGGCGAAGGAAGGTTGGCACGCCGGATGAAGCAGCGTTAGTGACCACGGGCCCGGGATCAAACGCATGCGTCAAATCAAATTCCACGGTGTTGCCTTCAGGCGTTCCGGCCGGAGGATTGGTATTGATCTGCGCGGCCAGTTGCAGAAAACCGAACTGCGCCGCGGTGGCAAATCCTGAAGACAGCTGACTGAAAATCGATTGCAGTTCGGGAACGGTCACACCTACGATCTGGTCCTGCAGGCTGCTTCCGGTGCCGCCGATGGGCTGACTGTTCAGCCATTCTGAAATCAAGTCCTCAAAGCCAATCAGCAGGGCAAAGAAATTCCCAGCGCCAGCCTGCATGTTGGTGGTGAGAAATTCGGTCTTGGCGCCCACCGGGTTGACCGAGTCGCTGGGGACGGCAATGGAAATCTCGATCTCACCATCAAACGTGAGAGTGTAAGAAGGGTCCGCCCAGGAGCCAAAAATTCCGCTGGTAGTTTCGCTGAAGTTAGCGCTAAACCCGGGGAGAGAATAGCTTAACGTCAGCTGCATGCCGGTGGCTCCCGGAGGCAGCAGATCCAGCAGCCCAGAAGAGAGGTTCCCCACCGCCGCCCCCAGAGAACCTTTGGGCGGGAGGTTCACATTGATGTTGTACGCATTGGGTGCGCCATTTTGAATGGCCTGTTGAACCATTCCCCGCGCTGTCCCTTGCAAATTGCTCCAGGCCTGATCAAAGAACTCGTCCAGCGGTGTGGAGAGCAAAGTGTTGAGCGCGTCACGGGCAGCCTGCGGAAGTTGCGCCAGAAGCAAAGCTCGAATGATCGTCCCAGCGGCGCCGCCAAGAGGATGAGGAGTAGGCGGAGGCGGCGAATCCCTATCAACAAAAAATAAAGTGATTTGCGCCGGCGTACCTTGAATGTCAGAGAACCCCATACAACACCTCTTTACTCCGGAGCAGGACCTTGGGGCTGAGGGAATCCTCTCCGAACTTACGAATTCCTTGGTTAGTGAAGCATCGCGGTTTCGCGTTTCAATGTTTTCAGTCAGAGAAGGACAGTGGCCGCAAGGATTAAGGGAACGAAGTGAGGAGGTTTCAGCAACAACGGAAAGGCGTCTATTGGTTGGTGCGACACGACGTTCGATTCAGTTCAGTGGTGTGGAACAATCGCGAGTGCAAGGACAACGCTGCGGCGGAGGAAATGGAAGATTTTTGGCGAGATAGAAAGTAGTTCATCGTCCTACTTCGCCGTTGATTCGCCCAACGAAGAAAGATAAAATACGCACAGCAACTAGCGCTTAGCAACTGGGAAATAGCCAAGACCAAACTCCCCAAAAACAGCCGTGTCGCTGCCATGATTGGGCCTTTTTAAGGCTCGCGAGGAGGATGAAGTGCGGGGATGACCCAAGCTAAGTGCTTTGGAATTCTAGTTGACCCGGGAGGATTGTATACTTGACTAAAGTCCCCTGTAGGCCCATTATTTCTAGGAGGCCGCATTTTATCCAACAAAGGCAGCGGCCACGGGAGATGCCTGTGACAGTTTGCATAGCCGCAGCTTGTGATGAGGGCAGCAAGGTCGTTTGCGCTACCGATGGATTGCTTTCACTCGGCCCTGTGACGGCGGATAACCTACTTTCCAAATTCATCTGGTTAGACGATTGGCTGTGTATGTTCGCTGGCGACCCGTCCAACACGGAGATGATACTTGAGGAACTTTCCATAATTGCTGGCCCGGAGCAAAAGCTAACTAGGGGAAACATCAAGCCTCTGTTTGCGGGAGCATATCAATCGCGGCTAGAAAAGTGGTTGGCAAATCGCATATTGGCACCTTGGGGTCTTAGTACAAAGCAGTTCGTTGCCGCTGGAGTTGAACACTTCGGAGAATCTGAATTCGTGCGGTTGTCTCAGGCGCTAGAAGCAGAACGGCATTCCTTTAACGAAGAATTGCTTGTGGTCGGATGGGGAAAAAGTCAGTACTCCACGATGATTTACTCAATCGACAAGTATGGAGATCATGACCACAAATATACCGGCATAGCTGCCATTGGTAGCGGCGCAGACGTTGCAGTATCCACTTTGTTGCTCCTAGGGCAATCTCGGCAAAGCTCGCTTGAAGAAACACTTTATTGCGTTGCGGCTGCAAAGTTCTCAGCGGAGAAATCGCAAGGTGGTAGTGTTGGCGAGAAAACGGGCATCTACATTACCTGGAAAAGACCAGAGGGAGAAAAAGAACCTAACGAACAACCAATTGGTATCCATGTTCAGGATGACGAAATCGCGCAACTACGTGAGTTGTGGGAAGATTACGGCAGACCGCGAGTGCCGGATCAAGCATGGAACAAAATTGATGAAATTTCACGCAAGCTAGGGTTTAACCCAAAGCTTAGCCGTGGCTGGATTGAAATGAGTAACCGCATTACGGAAAGAGCAAAAAAGGAGGCTGCTAGGGCTGCTAACTCGCCTTCTTCTCAAAATCAGCCGTCAAATCCTCAAAAGTCAGAGGGTCGGCCGTAATCATATGACGCAAGGTATCCATAAACAGATCGCTGCGCTTGCGACGATTGAAGCGGAATTCCATCTCGGCAAGATAGGCCGACAGGTGCTTTGCGCTGATCTTGTGCCACGTTCCCATGATGCCGCGCTTAAGCAGGGAGAATGCGGATTCCACCGTGTTCGTGTAAATGTCCCCTTGAACGTAAACCTTTTTGGAATGATTGATGGTCTTGTGTTTTTCAGCTCCGTGTCCGGCTCTCTTGAGAGCGTTAGGGTATGCGCCAAAATCATCGGTCATAATTACATCAACATCAGTACTTACGTTCTCCTGAACAAACTTCGCCAGCGTACCGGACTTCACATCATCTGCATGGAAGAAACGGAGATCGCCGCCACGTTGCCGGATGCCTATTACGATTTCTTTGTTGCCCTTAGAGCGTCCACCATATCCGCCGCGCTGCTTTCCGCCAACATAGGTTTCGTCCATTTCAATCGTGCCGTCCAGCATCGGCTTGTGCGCTCCGGCCATTGCTTTGCGGATGCGGTGACAGAGATACCACGCGGTCTTGTAGCTGATTCCAAGAGTCCGTTTTATCTGATTGGCACTCATGCCCTTGCGGGACTCGCAAAGAAGAAACGTTGCCGTAAACCACTTGAGCAAAGGCAGGTGCGAGTCATGGAAGATCGTGCCAGCGGTGACGGAAAACTGATAGTCGCACTCTTTGCAATAAAGCAGCTTGGCAGTGAGCCGGGCCAATTCGCGGGTCTTGCAGCGCGGACATTCCGGGCCAGCGGGCCAGCGTAAACGTTCAAGCAACTCCCTGCATTTTTCGTCATCAGAAAAGGCATGGCAAATATCAATGATCGTCACAGAGGCATCTCCGCACATGGATGAAAAGAGCAAAAAGGAAGACCTAAAGAAAGTCCCAACCCGCAAACTGCTGGCTTCAATAAAACGGGATATTCGGCGAACGCTCCAAGCCTCTCCGCCCCGTAAACCAAAGAAACCGCAGTAGTTGCTTCCATGTACAGAATATTAGCCTATATGCTTACTTTTGTCAAGTATATAATCGTCTGACCCGAATGGGGTACCCGGGGGCGAGCGAAACTCGTCAGATCTGGTAATCGGGACACCTCGCCCCAGCCCACGCAAAACCGGCGCGATCCGGGGGCCCCGACATCGCACGTGATCGGAAGATGAAGAAATCAATGATCGAACTAAGCCGGAAAGATGCAACACCCACGGTGAACCGCAAGCCCGAGGCGAGGTACGCCTATTACCGGCGGTGCCAGCTATTCCGGCCCAACGGCGTGCAGTGCAAAGCTCCGGCGATGAAGGGCGAACCCATCTGCTACAGCCATGCGGCGGAAGCGGACTTGGCGCGGCGGCGGGAGGCACAGCGGTGGGCCGTCCTGGAAGAGGCTGCGAGGCGGATGCGGGCGGCGGGAGCCCAGGATTTCACTGTCGGGGACGTGTTTGGGGATTTCAGGGCGATCCAGAAAGTGATTGCGGTGATGGCGGAAGCAGTAATCCGAGGAAGCATCGACGAGCGGACGGCCGGAAGGCTGGCGGCGGATGTGCAAAGGGCATCGAGGATTCTAGGGAACTGCGTTTTACCACAGAGGACACAGAGGAGCGCTGAGAGAGAGCGGAGCCAGCGCAAAGCTCATGTCGTGGGAGAACTGGAGAAACAAATACAGAGATCGTTCGGCAGGCCCTCGCCTTCACTTGGGCCGCTCACGATGACAGGGTTGGGAGATATTGCAAAGCTCATGGGACCTGCGACGGCGAGGCTGTTAGGAGCTGGAACCCGAAAGCCCCCGTCGGGAACAACCGCAAAACCCGGAGGGCAGAGCGGAACACGCAGACCGGAGAACGAGCGGGATGTCGGATGATCCCGAAACGAAAGGCGGAGGAACAGACTGGCGCGCGAAAGGACACCGCCGGATGCTGGATTCGACCACTCACTGTTTGCTTCTAACCACTTGGATTCTCTGCTAGTTAGCCCGTCTGTGAAGCTGATAGTATAGAATCTTAAACATACCCCAATGGAACACAGGCAAGAGTGCCTGTGCCACACGATTTAGGTGCAGGGCAAGCGGTAAATTACAGGGCAATAAGCTGCCCTGGTCAGGCGTGCAAAGCACGGTCGGCGACGCGGTACAGATCGGGCGCGCACGGGCTGCTGAGGATCGAAAAGAAGTGCGGTCCTTAAGAAAACTAAAGAGCGAGAGCAAGCAACAAAGAATCAGGCGACAAAGAACAGCACTAAAAGGAACAGGGCAAAAGAAAACATGCCATTAAAAACACTATTTTTGAATCCCCCGTCATTTGAGAATTTTGATGGTGGCGCCAGTTCGCGCTGGCCGGCCACCCGTGAGATTGAGTCCTACTGGTATCCGGTATGGCTGGCGTATCCGGCCGGGATGCTGGAAGGCTCGCGGCTGCTGGACGCGCCTCCGCACCACGTGAGCGCGGAAGAAACCATTGAGCTGGGCAAACAGTACGAGTTCCTGGTGCTGTTCACCTCCACGCCCGGCTTCCCGGGCGACATCAAGCTGGTCACTAAGATGAAAGAGGCGAATCCGAAATTGAAGATCGCCTTTGTGGGCCCGCATGTGACGACGCTCCCCGAGCGTTCGTTGCAGGAATGCCCGGCCATCGACTTTATCTGCCGCCGCGAGTTCGACTACTCCGTGGTTGAGTACGCCAACGGCAAGCCGCTCTCGGACATTCTGGGCATCAGCTACCGCGGCGTGGACGGAAAAGTAAAGCACAACGCGGACCGTCCGGACATTCAAGACCTGGACGCGCTGCCCAACGTGACCGACGTTTACTATCGCGATCTCGACGTCCGCCGTTACAACGTTCCGTTCCTGCTTTACCCATTTGTCGCGTTGTACTCCACGCGCGGCTGTCCGGCGCAGTGCACTTTCTGCTTGTGGCCGCAGACGCTTAGCGGACACGCGTGGCGCAAACGCTCCAGTGACGCCATTGCCGCCG
The DNA here is from genome assembly GCA_025357215.1 of Acidobacteriaceae bacterium. Taxonomy (GTDB): domain Bacteria; phylum Acidobacteriota; class Terriglobia; order Terriglobales; family Acidobacteriaceae; genus Angelobacter. The sequence goes on from JANXPR010000425.1 coordinate 6,266, forward strand.
AGATGCGCCAGGCCAAGGAATACTGGCCCTGGGTGAAGGAATATTTCTTTGACGACGACACGTTCAACATCCAGAAGGCGCGCACGGTTGAGTTGTGCTCGAAGCTAAAGCCGCTGGATTTGACGTGGTCTTGCACGTCACGCGTGACCACCGACTACGAGACGCTGAAAGCCCAGAAGGAAGCGGGCTGCCGTTTGCTGATCGTCGGGTACGAGTCGGGCGATCCGCAGGTGCTTAAGAACGTGAAGAAAGGCGCCACAGTGGAACGCGCGCGCCAGTTCACCAAAGACACCAAGAAGCTGGGCCTGCTGGTCCACGGCGACTTTATTCTTGGTCTGCCGGGCGAGACGCGCGA
>JANXPR010000469.1 GCA_025357215.1 Acidobacteriaceae bacterium
TATCACCACGTTTTTGGCGATCCGGAAAAAGGTTTTGCCGAATCCGATTTCGTGAGCGAACGCCGCTACATTGCCGCGGAAGTCACGCACGCCGCCATGGAGCCGCACTGCACGCTGGCCAGCTTTGAAACTGACTCTGGCACCGGCAAGCCGGGACGGCTGACGGTGTGGTCGTCCACGCAGGTGCCGTATTACCTGCAACACAAACTGTCGATCGTACTCGAGCTGCCGATGTCGCAGATTCGCGTGATCAAGCCGCTGGTCGGTGGCGGGTTCGGCGGGAAGAGCGAAGTAATCCCGCTGGAAATCATTGCCGCTGTTGCGGCACGTAAAGCGCAAGCCCCGGTCAAGATCACATACTCACGCGAAGAAGTTTTCTGGGCGCATCGTGGACGCCCGCGCACCATCATCGACATAAAGACCGGCGTGAAGCGCGATGGCCGGCTTACGGCTGTGGCGGCGAAAGTGATTCAAGACGGTGGGGCTTATTGTTCGTATGGTGTAGTTACAATCCTCTATTCCGGCGCGTTGCTGGGCGCGCTGTATGACATCCCGAATATCAAATATGACGGCTACCGCGTGCTGACCAACAAGCCGGCGTGTGGCGCCATGCGCGGGCATGGAACAGTGAACGTGCGCTTTGCGTTTGAGTCACAACTCGACGAGATGGCTGCGCACATTGGCATGGACCCGGCGGAGATTCGCCGCCGCAATCTGCTCAAGCCGCCTTGCGTTACGGTGAACAACCTGCGCGTGCAGAGTTACGGCTTGCCGGAATGCATTGAAAAAGTTGTTGAGCGTTCCGGTTGGAACACCCGCCGTGGCAACTTGCCGTTGAAGCGCGGACTCGGGATGGCGTGCAGCCATTACGTGAGCGGCGCGGCCAACAGCATTATCCGGTCAGACATGCCGCACTCCACGGTGAACATCAAGATTGATCGCGACGGTGGAGTGGTTGTCTACACCGGCGCGTCGGACATTGGCCAGGGATCGGACACCATGGTGGCGCAGATCGTGGCGGAAGTTTTGGGCATCGGACTGGCGCGCATCAAGGTTGTGGCCGCCGATACTGACCTTACGCCGATCGACATTGGTTCGTATTCGAGCCGCGTAACGTTCATGAACGGCAACGCGTCTTTGCGGTCGGCAGAAGACGTAAAGAAAAAGATCGTTGCAGCAGCGGCCAAGAAAATGGACTGCGCGCCGGAAGATGTGATCATGCGTAATGATTTCGTCTGGAAAAAAGGCGCCGCCGAGCCCGGAGTGACGGCTGCGGCTTCTGCGCCGGCCGGCACTACCGCAGCGACCGAAAAGATCGCTCAAGGAAGTGTCCAGGAAGTAAGCGGACGCGTGGAAGGCCAGACGCTGCGCGGTTCTCTCCAGCAGAAACGCAAAGACCAGGGCCCGCGCGACCACATGAGTTTTGAAGAAGCAGTGGTATCGGCTATCGATTTCACGGGATCGCTCACCGGCACTGGATCTTACGCTCCGCCGAAAGACGCGCGTGGCGGCGAGTTCAAAGGCGCCGGCGTTGGGCCGTCACCAGCGTATTCGTATTCAGCGCAAGTCGCCGAAGTGAGCGTGGACGAAGAGACCGGCGAAGTCACCGTCCACAAGATATGGGCCGCGCACGATTGTGGACGCGCGTTGAACCCGGTTTCCGTGGAAGGCCAGGTGATTGGCGCGGTGTGGATGGGACTGGGCCAGGCGATGCAAGAAGAAATGGTTTGGAAAGACGGGCTGCTGATGAATCCCGGCATGCTGGAATACAAGTCTCCTTCGGCGGTGGAGTCACCGGAGATTGAATGCATCATCGTTGAATCGGTCGATCCGGAAGGACCGTTCGGCGCCAAGGAAGCCAGCGAAGGATCGCTGGCTGCGACAATTCCGGCCATCGCCAACGCGATTTATGACGCAGTAGGCGTCCGCATGCGCGAAGCGCCGTTCACGCCGGAGCGTGTACTAGCCGCGTTACGCAAAAAGAAACTTGAGACGAATGCTCTCGAGCTGACGCGGGGCGCTGATCCATCGGCGCCGAAGACGTTTCGTGAGCATGGCGGCTCGCTCTGGTACAAGGGCAAAGGTCCGGACCGGCATAAGGATGATCCAGCGCGGCGCGAGCAGGCAGCCGAAGTGGCGGGTGACGACTAGCAATGACCCTACCCGTATTCAAACTTCTCCGTCCGCGCACCATTGAAGATGCCGTGGCCAACATGCTGGAACACAGCACGCACGTAAGCATTCTGGCCGGAGGCACGGATTTGTTGCCGTCGATGAAGCAGAAGCTGTTCTCGCCGGACTACGTGATGGACATCCGCGGGATTGAGGACATGCACGGGATACAAGTCCGCGCCGGAATGGGCGTGGAGATTGGCGCGCTCACGCCGCTTTCCGCGATTGAAGATTCCGAGTACCTCCGCCGCAATTATCGCGTGCTGCATGAAGCGGTGAAGACCGTGGCCTCGCCCATCCTGCGCAACATGGGCACGCTGGGCGGCAACATCTGTCTGGACACGCGTTGCGTCTGGTACAACCAGTCGCTCCAGTGGCGGCGGTCGTGCGGTTTCTGCATTAAGAAAGATGGCGATCTGTGCCACGTGGCTCCCGGCGGCAAGAAATGCTGGGCGACTTTTTCCGGGGACGCTGCTCCGGCCTTGTTGTGCCTGAACGCTGAACTGGAAATCGTTGGGCCGGTGGGCGTGCGCCGCATGGCCATCAAAGATTTCTACACCAATGTGGGCGACAAACGCATGCGCCTGGAGCCGCACGAAATGGTGACGCGCGTTTTTCTGCCTGAGTCCACCAAAGGATGGAAGGGGAGCTACCTGAAACTGCGCCTGCGCGGATCGATTGACTATCCGCTGGCGGGAGTGGCCGTGGCGATCCGGCAGAATGGCGGTCCCGTGGAAGCGGCGCGCGTTGCGATAACGGCTGTGAATCCCGCGCCGTTGCTTGTCCCCGGTGCGGAGAATGCGTTGATCGGAAAGCAGATTAACGAAGCTACGGCGACGGTCGTCGGCGATTTGGCCGCAAAGACGGCCAAGCCGTTGACGACGTCCGGACTCACGCCGGAATACCGGCGCGAGATGGTGAGGGTGTACGCGAAGCGAGCGGTGATGGCAGCGGGAGCTTCTTCGTAGGTCGAAGCGAGGAATTCACCGCGGAGACGCGGAGACGCGGAAAAAAAATTTCGCCGCAGAGGGCGCAGAGAAGTTTGTGATACTCCAAGGGTGGCGGGCATAGGCTTTAGAAAGCGAAGAGCCAAAAGCCAAAAGCCAAAAGCTAAGCGCTACAACTAGAAGCCAGGAGCCATACGCTAGCAGCTCATGATCATCACTGACTGCCACATCCATATACAACCCGTTGAGATGTTCAAGGCCGGGCCGCTTGAGGTGATGAAGAAGGCGCGCGGCCACTATGACGACGTGCTGGAATACTGCCGCTCGCCTAAAGCCCTGCTCAAGTATCTGGATTCCATCGGCGTGGACCGCGCCGTGCTCATTAATTATGTGGCGCCGGAGACCATGGGCTTTACCCATGAGGTCAACCAGTGGGTGGCCAACTATTGTAAGGAAAGTCCGCGGCGGCTGATTCCGTGCGGCAGCGTTCATCCCAAGCACAGTCTGAATGTCCAAAAAGATATGGACGAGCTGGTGCGACTGGGCATCAAGCTGATCAAGATCCATCCGCCGCACCAGTTGCTCTACGCCAACGATTACATGAGCGGCGTAAAAGAACTGGAAACGATTTACCGCGGCGCGGAGGCCAATGGAATTCCGGTGATGGTGCATACCGGGACATCGATTTTTCCGCAGGCGCGCAACAAGTATGGCGATCCGATTTATCTGGACGACGTGGCGGTGGATTTTCCCAAGCTCAAAATCCTAATGGCTCACGGCGGGCGTCCGATATGGATGCAGACGGCGTTCTTTCTGCTGCGTCGCCACCGCAATATGCATCTGGACATCAGCGGCATCCCGCCCAAATTGTTGCTCACGTATTTCCCGCGGCTGGAAGAGATCGCGCACAAGACGCTGTTCGGAACGGACTGGCCGAGCCCGGGCATTCCGGACATCAAGCAGAACCTTGATCAATTCCAGGGACTCGATCTACCGCCAGCAGTGAAAGAACAGATTCTAAGTAAGACGGCCCTGGGGATCTGGCCGGAGTAGATTTCTTGGGTTCAAAGAAATTCACATTTGAGGTCGTCACTTGAAAACAAGTTTTTTGTTGATTGCCGCCGCTGCGGGCTTTTTTCAGGGTCAGCCGGCGTCGCGTCCACCCAAAGCGGCGCCGTCGGTTTATGTGGCCACCAAATTCGGACTGGTCATGCCTGTGCCACCAGGGTTGAGCATTTGTCCTCTGCCAAAGAATTGGACTGGAGTAGAGGACGGAACAGTGGTATTTCTGCGGCGCCCTACAGGTTGCGTGGACCAGCCTGATGGAGACTCGTCTTCGCGAGTCGCTCTGGGGTCGGCTTCTTCCATCACGCTGCGCTATCGCGCCAACTCCGGCCGGTCCAATCAATTGGATGGAGACATACCGGCCGCGAAAAACTCTATAGACTTGGCCAGCCAGTTTTGCGCCCAGCCGGAAATTTCCGCGCGCTTCAAACTGTTTGGACAGCCGGCCGTCACCTGCCAGTTGAATATGCCGAGCGACAAGGTGCGTGTTGTGTTACTGGCACTCTATGACGGTGGAAGCAAGCTGTTGCTGGTGAGCCTGGTAACGACGCAGGAACGTCTCGCGGCTGACGAGCGCGTGCTGGAGAAAGTAGCCGCTACGATCACCACGTGTGCCGCACCGGACGCGAAAGGGTCAAGCAGCGCGCCGCCTTGCCCAAAGGGAAACGTGTGGTAGGTGCCCGATCCATTTCCCCCCGAGCAGCAGCAGGAGCAGATCCCTCGGGTCCGCGTCACACCCCAAAACGCGCAACAACGGCGCGATTTTGGGGACCCCGGTCCGCAAGCTGAAGAAAGCGCTTGCGAAGCTAATCGGACCTCTCGGGATGACAATCCTTCTAAAAACAGTTTCACTATTGGGCGTGAATCTTCGCCTCGAGTGATTCCGCCGGCAAGAATGTTCGCAGCGGGCACTCTTCGCACTTGGCTGTCTTACGGCAATGCTGGTTGCCCACGCGGACGATCAGCGCGTGCAACTCGTTGTATTGTTGCGCGAGTTCGGTGCGCGGAGTCGCGCTCATCTTTGAGACAGGATGACGCGGCGAGACAGGATGACGCGGCGAGCGGTCGGACTGTCCAGAGCTTGATGATTCGGAAATACCCGCAGTGTCTTCTTTCTTAGCCGTCGTTTTCAGCGCTTCCTGGACAACGGGCGTCGTTCCAAGGGAAGACCCAGCGACATCGAAAGCCCCTTCTACCATCTCCCGAATCTCTGCGTACTTCGTTTTGGCGGTGATCAGGCCGTGGCGTTCAAAGACGCGCCGTGTGTAGGCGTCCACTACAAAGACGTGATGATTGCCAGCGTAGAGCAGGATGGAATCCGCGGTCTCCGGACCAACACCGTTCAGGGCCAGGAGTTCTGCGCGAAGTTTGCCGGTTGGCTGGGCGAACATGCGGTTGAGCGAGCCGGCGTATTGCTTGTCGAGATAGCGGATGAAGGTTTTCAGTTTCTTTGCTTTTTGCCGGAAGTAGCCGGATGGCCGGATCAATTTTTGCAATCGCGACAGAGGAATTTCCCGCAGAGCTTTTATGCTGAGGGCCTTCGCCTGTTTCAAGTTGGCGATGGCTTTTTCCACATTGTTCCAGTTGGTGTTTTGCGTGAGGTAAGCGCCCACGATTACTTCCAGCGGAGAATCCGCCGGCCACCAGTTTTGCGGACCCCAGTGCGTCCGCAGCGCTTGGTAGTATGGAAAAATTTCGCGGCCGGGTTCACCGCGGAGGCGCGGAGACACGGATGGATTGGGTAATTGAGTAACTTGGTAATCGGGTAATTTAAATCCCATCGCGCGAGCCATCAATTACCAAATTACCAAATTTCCCGATTACTCAATCTCACACGTTCTGCTGGTATTGGGCTTCCAGATCGCAGGATTCGCGGCAAGGGCGGCAATAGTATTGGCCGTCTTCACACAGGCGGACGTCATAGTATCCGCGGCACAGGATGCAATACTTCACGCAGGCGCAGCGCCGCTCCGGAGATTCGCAAACAGCGCAAATATAATCTTGAGGCATAGGCAAGGAAGCTTAGCGCGATTCGACGCAGACGGGCAATACGCCGTTCGTGCCGCGACCTTCAGGTCACGGGAGCGCCGCGCGGTCGCGGAGTCCGCCAAACGCGAACCGTGACATCGGTTTGTTGACTGCCGTACGCGCAGCGGCAATCAACTGTTTATTGGTTAGCCGCCTGCTGGCTGGTCTGCCCGGGATCAATGGGTTCGAAATTGGCATGCGTGATCTCCAGTAACTGCAGAGCTTCTTTCAAGGAGTGGACCACGGCCATGCCCGGCCGGGTGGCTTCGCCAAAAATCTGGAACATGCGCGAGAGGCCGAAGATGTGCGGGGCGGGGGCCACAATGATCCGGATAAAGTTGGGCGCTTGCGTGATGGGCGGTTGGGCGGCGATGGAACGTATCTCCGCGGCGGAAACCAGAAACAACGTTACTTCGGAGAAATCGGTGAGGCCAACCCGAGGTGACAATTGCAGAACGTAAGCCGGCGCCGTAGCGTAGAACTGGCTAAGGCTCGCGTCATTCACGGGGCCGTAGAACCGGGCACGAAAAATGCGGTGGGTTGCATCGAATTCAAATTTGAACGCCATTCCAAGGACCTTGATCGATAAGCCGTCGAATGTGCAATTCTTTACCACTTCCTCCAAAGTTACTGTGATAGCTGTCACTTCACTTAGAAGGGCTTTGCCGGAAGCAATGCTCAATTGTTTTCCCAGGCGCGGAGTTATACCGGTCTAAAAAGGCGATAAATACTGCCACACTTGATCATCTGATCAATAGATCATATTCGTTTTCAGATCTTATTCGTTTTCGAGGGGCTCGAAATGTGGGTCTTGGACATTTAGAAGCGCCCAGGCTTCCGTCAGTGAGCGTACAACTTCCAGGCGAGGCCGGGAGCTTTCACCACGAATCTGGAACATGCGAGCCAATCCAAAGATAAGTGGCGCTGGCGCGACCACAACTCGAGGGCATGTCGGATCAGAAACTACAGGCGGGGCTTCCGCCAGGGCCAGCACGGCCGAGGACAGAACTTCAGAGGACGTTACGGCGCTGAAATCGAAGACAACGGCGCGCGGGCCGAGCGAGGCAGTGTGTTGGCGCGCGTCCGCCGAGAAGCTTTCCATGAACCGGCTATTAATATGGCCGGAGAAGCGGCAACACAGTACCTGGTTGGTCGCGTCGAATTCAAATTGGTACGCCATTCGGAAGCCTTAACCATCGAATAACTTGCGACAGAGCCAAGGGCCTTGTCAATGACCGAGCGGCTTACTTGCCGTCGATTGGTTCAAAATGCGGTTCAACCACACCCGGAAGGAGCCAGGCTTCCCCCAACGAACGGACAACGTGAAAATTGGGCCGGGTGTCGTCTCCAAGAATTTGAAACATCCGTGACAGGCCAAAAGCAAACGAGGACGGCGCCACGATGATCCGCCCAAACCCCGGCTGAGTTACGGCCGGCGCCTGGGCTGCCATGCTTCTCACCGTTGCCGGCGATATCTGGATAGAAGTGATTTCAGATAGATCGGTGATCGCGGCCCGAGCGGAATTCCTGGCGACGTATTCTCCGGAGCGAGCGTAGTAGGTCTGTAAAACCTGATCGGTCAGAATGCCATGAAAGCGCGCCTTCAGGAACTTGTTCACCGGATCGAATTCAAGGCTGTAGTCCAATCAAGCTCCTTGCCAATCGGGCGCTGGGTTTTTAGTGGGTGCGGGATTCATCGTACCTTAAGCCGTGGGCTTTGTTGCTGGCTGGGAATTTACTTTTATTGACTCTTCTCGGAGCAGTCCTTGATTGACCCCCGCAAAACGCGGATGTTAACCTACAAGGTTCGCTTGTGCCCGGCAGCGGGCCTGTGTCTTTGTCCTTAAACTCACGCAGTCAATGCCGGGTACTCAAGGCAAGCGTACGCAAGTCAGCAGAAGGGAAATAACTTGTCTTCAACCGTGGAAGGCCAGACGCTCAGGAAAACCGCGCTCAACGCTCTGCACCGGAGCCTGGGCGCAAAAATGGTGGATTTTGGCGGCTGGGACATGCCGGTTGAGTATCCTTCGTCCGGTGGCTTGATGAAAGAACACTTGGCCGTGCGCACCGGCGTGGGACTGTTTGACGTTTCCCACATGGGAGACATTCTTCTCCGCGGCCCGGGAGCGCTGGAGGCCACGCAATGGATCAGCATGAACGATGCGTCCAAGCTGCAGGAAGGCCAGGCGCATTATTCCGCGCTGCTGTATCCGGAAGGCGGATTCGTGGATGACGTGATCGTCCACAAGCTGGGGAACAACGACTACCTTCTGGTGATCAACGCCGGCACTCGCGAAAAAGATTATGGCTGGGTGAAGAAAAACGTCAGCCGCTTCCATCTCCACGCGGACGATGTAGGCGACTACTACACGCAGATCGCCATCCAAGGCCCACAGGCCGAAGCTACGCTACAGAAGCTGACCAACGTTGATCTTTCGCAGATCAAGAATTACTGGTTCAAGCACGGCACGGTTTGCGGACTGCCCAACACGATGATCGCGCGCACCGGATACACCGCCGAAGACGGTTTCGAAATCTACGTACCGTCTGACGTGGCGACCAGCGAACGCGTTTGGAACGAAGTGATGGCGGCGGGCAAGGAATTTGGCGCGATCCCGTGCGGCCTGGGCGCGCGCAACACGCTGCGGCTGGAAGGCCGCATGGCGCTCTACGGTCATGAGATTTCCGACACCATCAACGTATGGGAAGCGGGCCTGGACCGTTTCTGCAAAATGGATAAAGGCGACTTCCTGGGACGTGCCGCTCTGGAAAAAGCCAAAGCTGCCGGACTTACACGGACGCTCGTCGGGCTGGAAGCCGTGGACCGTGGCATTCCGCGTGACGGCTACAAAGTTTGTGACGCCGCCGGCGCGGAGATTGGCTACGTCACCAGCGGATCGTACGCTCCGTTTTTGAAAAAGAATATTGCTCTGGCTTACGTGCCACCTGCGCACGCGGCGTTGGACCATGAAGTGTTTGTGGAGATCCGCGGCCAGAAAGTGAAATGCAAAGTAGCGCCAACACCGTTTTACAAGCGCGCCAAAAAGGCGTAGCCCCTGGAAGGACAGGTTTATACGAATGGCTTATCCGAAAGATTTTAAGTACACCAAAGAGCACGAGTGGATCCAGGTAACCGGCAATACGGCCACGGTTGGCATTACCAGCCACGCCCAGGAATCGCTGGGCGATATCGTTTTCATCGAGCTGCCCAAAGTAGGCGCGCAGTTGGCCGCCGGCAAAAGCTTTGGGACGGTGGAGTCAGTGAAAGCCGTGTCTGAACTTTATGCGCCGGCTTCCGGCAAAGTGACAGCCGTGAACGACGCGTTGAATCAGACTCCGGAGGATGTGAACAAAGACGCGCACGCTGCCTGGATGATTAAGCTGGAGCTTTCCAATCCCGCCGAAACCAGCGGGCTGCTTTCCGCCGACGATTACGAAAAATACGTGGCGGAAGAGAAGTAAGAACTGCATTTGGTAATTGAGTAATTTGGTAGTTGAGTAATTGAGAGGCGCAAGCCGCCGGAGTTTTCACTTGCTCAATTTCCAAATTACCCAATTACTAAATTACCCGATTACCCAATTACAAAATTCCATTATGCGTTATCTTCCAAAATCACCTGCTGACCGCGAGAAGATGCTGGGCAACATCGGCATCAAGTCTGTTGACGATCTGTTTTCGCCGATTCCGGCGCAATACCGCCTTACCCGCGACCTGAAAGTCCCGCGGCAGATGGGCGAATCGGAAATCATTGATTACTTCCGCGCGCGGGCCGCTGAAAACGCGGAAGGCTATTCGTTCTTCCTGGGCGCGGGAGCGTATCGCCACTACCGTCCGGTGGTGATTGATGCATTGATCTCGCGCGGCGAATTTTTTACCGCGTACACGCCGTACCAGCCGGAAATCGCGCAGGGAACGCTGCAAGCCATCTTTGAATTTCAGACCATGGTCTGCGAGCTGACCGGCATGGAAGTGGCCAACGCTTCCATGTATGACGGCTCCACCGGCGCCGCCGAAGCGTTGCTGATGGCCGTCCGCGTGACGGGGCGCAAATCCGCGGTGGTGGCGAAGACGGTACATCCGGAGTATCGCGAAGTAATCAATACCTACGTCCAGCACCAGGGGTTGCCGGTGAGCTACTTTGGCTACCTGGAAAACGGCCGCGTGGACATGGCCGACCTGGAAAAGAAAATTACTGACGATACGGCGTGCGTGCTGATCCAGTCGCCGAATTTCTTTGGGACCATTGAAGACGTAGCCGCGATTGCTGATCTGGTCCACAAGAAGGGCGCGTTGCTGGTGGTTTCGATTGCCGAAGCACTTTCGCTGGGCGCGGTGAAGCCTCCGGTGGAAGCCGACATTGTGAGCATGGAATCGCAATCGTTTGGCGTACCGCTCGGCTACGGTGGACCCTACGCCGGCGTGCTGGCGACGAAAGAAAAATTCGTCCGCCAGATTCCGGGAAGA
>JANXPR010000498.1 GCA_025357215.1 Acidobacteriaceae bacterium
GTCGAACTTAATGACCGGGGCCTGTTCATAACTCGCGCCGGCGGTCACGGGTTTGGAGTTGCGCCAGTTATTCATCCAATCGCCGATCATGTTGGCCAAAAAACGGGGATTGTCGAGCGCATTGTTGCGCAACCACTGCCCGGAGGGCTCGTTGCCGATCAACAGGTGGGGTGAGTGCCCGTCGCGATCGCCGGGGACCGGATCCTGAAAGCCAAGCTTTCCGTTGATTAACTCGATATCTTCCTTCCTGCCGGTGAGAAATAACCAGCCGGGGCCGACGTGATAATTCTCCGTGTACTCTTTCAGGACCTCGGGCGTGTCCTTCTCAGGATCAATGCTGATGGAATAAAAAAAGACGTCTTTGCCGACACGATCGCCGAGCATCTTCTGCACCTGGACCAGACGGGCGGTTTCCAGCGGGCAAGCGTCAACACAATGGGTATAGATAAGATCGATGACGACGACTTTGCCTTTGAGCATGTCGTCGTAAAAATGGACTTTCTGGCCGTCCTGGTTGATCAGTTCAACGTTGGGGAAATAGTTGCTGCCCCAGCGGGAGTTGTCGGCGACCGCGGGTTGCATCAACACAGCCACGGCGGCGACAAGCAACGCTGAGATCGCCATGACGTTTGCCCAGATCTTACTGCGCATGGTGGATACTCCTAAATGCTTCATGCCTGAACTTCATTCTGGATAGCTTACCCCGGGTTACCAGTCCAAAGAAAGTTACCTTTTTGTAAAAAAACCGGCGAGCCATCTTTTTGGATGACCCGCCGGCTGGTTTAGTTCCGTTCTGACACGACTTCCAATTAGAAGGCGGTCGGAGCGATTTCGTCGACTGGAACGAACCCAACACCCTGGGGTGTCGCGATCGGAGTCGGGAGTGGGCTCAGGAAAGGTTCTCCCGCGCCGTTGGTCTCCCAACGAACCAGCATGGCGTTGTCTTCGTGGACCGTGTTGTGGCAGTGCTCCATGAACATCCCACCCCAATCGCGGAACTGCATGGTCAGGGTGATGCTTCCGCCCGGACGCAGACGATATACGTCTTTGCGGCCCAGTTCCCACGCGGGAACGTTAGCGAGGCTGCCATTGCGGGCCAGTACCTGGCCTTCTTCGAAGTGGATGTGGATCGGGTGATCCCAACCACCGCCACCGTTGACCAGGTGCCACACCTCGCGGCTGCCGAACTTCGGCGAAGCCGAAAGGCGGCCGAAGCTGGCATTGCGCATGCGACCGCCATCGGTCGCCACGCCCCACGGGCCAAGCTGGTTGCCCGCACCGGTGGTGAAAGCAGCCGGGTCACTGGCCGGCAGGTTCTGGCTGGCGCCGCTGCCGAATACGAAGGTGCGCTCACGCAGAACCGGAATGGCCGAGAGATCCGGGTTCGGGATCAGTTGTCCCTGGCCAGGCGCCGCAACGTCACGGCTCTGGTCGGGCTTGGCCGGGTTGCGAACAATGCGGAATTCCAGGAATTTACCTACGCAAGGATCTGCAGATTTGCCGGCGAGTGCGTCAGCAACCGACAGGTCCTTGTTGGGTTTCTTTCCCGTGCTGTGTTCTGCAACGTTGACCATCCAGACTTTGTCGCCCAGGTTGTAGCGAGAGAAGTCGATGACCCAGTCATAGCGTTCGGCGATGCCTTGCTCGTCGGATACGGCCTGCGACACAACGTTCGGGAGCAGGTTGCCGTCGTTGGCAATCTGAACCATCTGTGATCCGTCAGAGAGTCCGTACTTGAAGAAGCGCGACACGCTGGCGTTCAGGATGCGGAAGCGGTAACGACGGCGTTCCACTTCGAAGTACGGCTTGTAAGCCAGGTTCACGGTCATTACGTCGCCGAGGAAACCATCGAAGTTGAAGATGTCGAAGTACAGCTGGCCGTTCTGATCGAAAGCCTTTTCAGCGAACAGCAGGTTGACGTCATAGTCCAGGTTGCCCCAGTCATTTGCGGTGCCGGAGGGCAGTCGCAGGTTGACGCCGTCATTGATGCCTTCGTTGCCGCGATCCAGGCCGCTGTAGATATTGAACATGGCAGCGTTGCCTTTGTACACGTTCTGCGAGGTGAAGCTGAACATGTGATCGTGGAACCAGTGGGTCGACATGGTTTCGCGCCAGTCGCCGGGTACGTTGTTCAAGCCACCGCTACCGTTCGGGCTGGATGCGCGACGGTCCGTGGCGGCGGTGTTTACCGTGTCATGACCGGCAAGCACTACAGGCCAGTGATAGTCATAGAACTGCCCCGGGAAGAAGAACGCGCCGGTGAAGCCGTCGTTTTCAGCGCCGTGGTGGCCGTTGTGCTCGTGGGTGGAAATCGTGTGACGACCGAAGCCGTTGTTCTGGGTTACGTCAACCGGCAGCTTGTTGTGATGGCGGAACAATAGCGGTTCGCCGTAACGGGCGGTGACCAACTTCGGAGGCACCGAACCCTGGAAGGTCCAGACGGAGTTGGGAGCCTGCGTCGGCATCGCCGGGTGGAACTTCAGTGGAATCGGCTGGCTCGCATCAATGCCGGAGTTCAGGCTTGAAGGGACGCCAGGATTGTAGCTGGTGTTCGACTGCGCCTGCGCCTGGGACATTTCCACGGCGACCTGCGGAGCAAATTCATTGAAGCGCTGGTGGGCCCAGATCGGTCCACCCGGACGGCCTTCGATGGGACCAGTGCCGCCGCCGAGAAGCGGATCGACCGCCATCTGGGTTTGGTTGGCCTGGGCCGTCGGAGTCGGCGTCAAGGATGAAAGAGGCTTGCGCGGTTGCAAATCGAAACGCGGCATTGCCTGGCTAAAGGGCTGAGCGCCGAACAACGGGCTAGCTGCTGCAGCACCCGTCGGGATGTTGACGCCTGCGAACGCTGAGCTAACGAACGGGCTCAAGCCGTGGATTGGTGCAATGGCGCCGGCGCTGGTGATCAAACCCCATTTAATGAGGTCGCGACGGGAAACTTTTCCCTGGGAATATGCCGACAGGATTTCCTGGCGGTTTTTGCGGGCGTTTTCGGCCTCTCTGATACGTGCTTTGGAGGATTTTTCGCTTAGAAAAAAACCATCTTCTCTTTCACTCATTTTGGCTGCGCTCCTTGGAATTTTCTTACATCCGGCCAGAGCCTAGGGACTCAAGTCTCGGATCAGTACGCGCAGGCTGCCCGGAAGTGGCAGTTTCCAGATAAGGGCTCTGGTTTGTTGCATATATAGCGGATCGTGATCAGGATATCAAAGCGCAAGAATCAACTTTGAGCCCATTGCTCACACGATCGGCGACATCAGCCTTTGTGGTCTAAGAATGCTTTGTATCGATTAGAATCCCAACAGAGAAAGATTAAATTCCTTAATGCGCTCACCGTTGAGTAACCTCGAATACACGCAACACCACCAACGATGTATTTGCCTAAACAGCATCTGAGTCTTTGGATTATTAATAGATACGGAGCTTTGGGATGTGAAGATCGTTGTCTAGCGGGTGGACCTGCCTTGGGAACTGTACGAAGAGAGTCCAAATCAGTTTATAAAATTCTTGCAGGTCAGTCAGCGGGACAAACCCGTCTGAGAATTTAATGGCCGCCAGCGCGCCAATCGCCAGCGGCCTGTCGCTTTCAACCCGTAATTTGGTAGACGCAGAATCCCGGGTCAGAGCGGCTGAGGTCTTTACCGACGATTGCGGAATGCATCGGCATAAGTATCAGCGTTTGCATGTCAGAATGCCCGTCTCGCATTAGAAGCCTGCGAAAATCAAATTAAAATCTCTAATTTACTCACCGATCGACTCTTAAGACTGCACGCAGATAGCGTCTAAGGTTGCGGCTTGAAGCTTGAAGAAAGACTAGGTAAGGAGATGGGCCGCCTAAACAATCGTAAGCGGCCCATGCGCAGCAAAAAACCAACCCAAACACTCAACTATTCGTGACCGGCGCCGTGTTCCGGCTTCTCCGCGGATGCTTTATCGCCGGTCTCGTGGACGGCGGGTTTGGCGGAGGGATCTTTAAGGAAGGTGATGAGGGCTTTGGTTTCTTCGTCGGTCAAGCGCAGGTTGGGCATGTTGACCTGTTTGTATTTGTCATAAAGAGCCAGGGACAGGGGATCTTTGTCGGTGATCATTTTGTCGGGCATCTGGATGGTTTTGTAGAGCCAGGCCTGTTCGCGGGCGGAAGCAATATCTTTCAGGTCCGGACCAATCTTGTCGCCGTGGCCAATGGTGTGGCAGGCAGCACAATGTTTGGCAAACAGATAGCGGCCGTCGTGTTCGTCCAGGGTGAAGGCACCGACCTGGTCGTACGAAGGCCGGGGAGCCTGGTTTTTGGCGTTGCCCCAACTGTTCATCCAATCGCCGATCATGGTGGCCAGAAAGCGGGGATTGTCGGTGGCGGTATTGCGGAGCCACTGGCCGGTGGCTTCGTTGCCCAGCAGGATGCTGGGCGTGTGACCATCGCGATCATTGGGGTCGGGCTCGGAGTACAAGCCCATCTTCTTGCTGATCAGATCGATGTCCGCTTTCTTGCCGGTCAGGAAGGTCCAGCCGGGACCGACGTGGAACTTGTCCATGTAGGCTTTAAGGACTTCCGGGGTATCGCGTTTGGGATCGATGGTAATGGAATAGAAAAAGACGTCTTTGCCGACGCGGTCGCCGAGCATCTTCTGCACCTGGACCAGACGAGCGGTTTCCAGCGGGCAGGCATCAACACAATGAGTATAGATAAGATCGATGACGACGACTTTGCCTTTGAGCATGTCGTCGTAAAAATGGACTTTCTGGCCGTCCTGGTTGATCAGTTCAACGTTGGGGAAATAGTTGCTGCCCCAGCGGGCGTTGTCGGCGACCGCGGGTTGCATCAACACAGCCACGGCGACGACAAGCAACGCTGAGATCGCCATGACGTTTGCCCAGATCTTACTGCGCATGGTGATGCTCCTCAAATTTCTTGTGCTCAAATCTTGTTTCTTATTAAAAACCGGCGAGCCATCTTTTTGGATGACCCGCCGGGTTGGTTTGTTCCGTCTGACACGACTTCCAATTAGAAGGCGGTCGGAGCGATTTCGTCCGGTGGGACGAAGGTGACGCCCTGCGGAGTAGCGATCGGCGTCGGGAGCGGGCTCAGGAACGGCTGCCCGGCACCGTTGGTCTCCCAGCGGACGAGCATAGCGTTGTCTTCGTGGACCGTGTTGTGGCAGTGTTCCATGAACATGCCGCCCCAATCGCGGAATTGCATGGTCAGGGTCACGCTGCCGCCCGGACGCAGACGATATACGTCTTTGCGGCCTTTTTCCCATGCGGGAACGTTGGCGGCGCTGCCGTTGCGAGCCAGGATCTGGCCTTCTTCGAAGTGAATGTGGATCGGGTGATCCCAACCACCACCACCGTTGACCAGGTGCCATACTTCGCGGCTGCCGAACTTAGGCGAAGCCGAGACACGGCCGAAGCTGGCGTTGAGCATACGACCGCCATCCACTGCCACGCCCCAGGGGCCAGGCTGTCCGCCCGCACCGGTGGTGAAAGCAGCCGGGTCACTGGCTGGCAGGTCCTGCTTGGCGCCGCTGCCGAATACAAAGGTACGTTCACGGCTAACCGGAATGCCTGAGAGATCCGGGTTGGGGATCATTTGTGCGGGAATCTGGCTCAGGTCAGGCTGTGCCGGGTTGCGCACGATGCGGAATTCCAGCATCTTGCCAACCACAGGATCGTTGGAGCTGCCGGCAAGAGCTTGGGCCAGAGTCAGGTCCTTGTTGGGTTTCTTGCCGTCTTTGTGTTCGCAAACGTTGACCAACCAGACTTTGCTACCAATGCTGTAGCGGGAGAAGTCGATAATCCAGTCATAGCGTTCGGCGATACCCTGTTCGTCAGACATGGTCTGCGGGACAGGAACCGGGAGCAGGTTGCCGTCGTTGGCAATCTGGTGCATCACGGATCCGTCAGAGAGCCCGTATTTGAAGAAGCGGGACACGCTGGCGTTGAGGATGCGGAAACGGTATTTGCGACGTTCCACTTCGAAGTACGGCTTGTAAGCCAGGTTCACGGTCATTACGTCGCCG
>JANXPR010000521.1 GCA_025357215.1 Acidobacteriaceae bacterium
CCGGCGAGAACCGTTCGGGAATAAAGCTGTCCGGTTCCTGCCACCACGCGGGATCGCGATGCGTGATACAGGGGAAGATGAGGATCTCGGTGCCGGCCTTGACAGCGTATCCGCCAACTTCGTCGTCAGCCACCGCGGTGCGCGACATGGCCCACACCGGAGGATACAAACGCATCGCCTCTTCCGCCACCATGCGCGTGTATTTCAATTTGAAAAGATCTTCATACGCCGGAGCCGCGCCGTTCAGGAATGCAACTTCGGCGGCCATGCGCTCCATCACTTCCGGTCGCGTGGAGATGAGAAACAGCGTCCAGGCAAGAACCAGCGTTGTGGTTTCGTGGCCGGCGGTGAGCAGCGTAGCTACTTCGTCGCGGAGTTGCTTGTCAGACATGGCCTGGCCGGCTTCATCGCGGGCTTCCATGAGCGACGTCAACAGATCGGCCTTACGCGCTTCTTTACTTGCTACGCCTGACGGCGCGGGTTGCGCTACGCCCAACGACGCGGGTAAAAGATTTGTCGCAAGTTCGTTGTGCCGCGCGCGGACCATTCTTTCCAACACTCCGTGGAACGCCGCCATGGCGCGTCGGTGTTCACGATTGCCTTTGGTCGGAAGCTGTGACGGCATTCGCACCACGGACCACGCACGCTCCATGGAAAAGTCACGACCTACGTCGAGCGCATGCTGGATCACGTCCAGGTCAGCTTCCAGGTTTGACGAAAACAGAGTTTCACTCACAATGTTCAGCGTCAGCCGCATCAGGTCAGGCAGCACGTCAAACGCTTCGCGCGCCGCGGCCAGTTGCTCCCAGCGTTCCAGCATGGACTGCGCATGACTTTCCATCACCCGCACGGACTGCGCAACCTGCTGGCTCTGAAACGCGGCTTGCGTCATCTTGCGCTGCCGTTGCCAGAGCGCGCCTTCGCTGGTGAGCAGACCCTGGCCCAGCGAGAGACGCAGAATGTCAAAGTCGCGGCCTTTGCGATAGCTGGTAAACCGCGTTTGCAGCACTTGCTGAATGTGGTCCGGATGCCTGAGCTGGTAGGTGACCCACATACCGCGATAGCGCACCACGTCGCCATATTGGCGGGCCATGGCGGTGAAACGGGTGATCGGGTCTTTCTTGAATTCACTAAGGCTCAAGAAAAATTCAAAGAAGCCTGGTCCCGGAGCCCGGCCGCGGACCGCTGAAAGAGAAGACGAAGGCACTGAAGGAGAGTTCGCCACTACTTTGATTCTACTAAACACGCGCGGGGCAAGTCCGCCCACACGTCTGCTTTGTGCGTCAGGCGCGTTCATTTAGACGAAATCGCCACGCTGCGGTTAGGCTGCTGGGTTTTACTAAGTAGATGGTTATCGATGGTGTCCGCAAGCGGACACTAAGCAATCGAAAGCGAACAGTCCAACGGTCCTTACGCAGCCCGTCACTTGTTTACTAGTTCATTAAACTCAAGCAGTTGCACAAGTGACCACATTTGGCCCAGCAGATGCTAATACATAAGCATAAGGTTTTTGGTTTGTAACACAACTTTCATGTAACTAAATAGCTGTGGCAAACGTAATAGCTAATAGAAAGGAAACAAAATCATGTTTGATGGCAAAAATAATCGCATGCTCGATAGTTTTTATTTCCGGTTCGTACTAACCGTTGGCGGCTTCGCTCTTTGGCTCGGCGCCGGCGTCATGCTGCTGGCCCTGTCATAAGGACGGCATTGCACGGGGCCCGAGGGGCCAGAAACTCAACGGAACGCACAGCGTTCCCACGCACTTATAGACTTTTTGCTTTTAGAAAAATTCCCGGCCCGTGTTTTCAGATTCATATTCTGCGACACGAACCTTTCATAACCGTGAAACGCGGCCGGGAAAAAGCGGGCATGGGCGCAGAGAGAATGTAGCGGGACAAGATGCACGAACTGTCGCGCAGTTTACGCTCCTTTCCACCCTGCGCATGGCTCTCCGGCGCCCATGGCTTGCCTTCCACTTTCGGTCTTAACTCTTCTGCTACTCTTGCTGTAACCTTGATCCCTTGCACTAACCTAAAGTTTCCCTGGACAACATCGCTTGGCCAAGCGCTATATCCTTTTCTATAAACCGTTCGGCGCGCAGAGCCAATTCTCTGGTGCAGGGCATACTCTCAAGAAATACATCTCCGTCCCCAACGTCTACCCTTGCGGACGTCTCGACCATGACAGCGAAGGCCTGCTCCTGCTCACCGACGATGGCGACTTTCAGCATAGCGTCACCGACCCTAAGTTGCATCATCCGCGAACTTACTGGGCACAGGTGGAAGGCTTGCCGTCCGCCGATGCGTTACGGCAACTTGAATCCGGCGTCGTCATCCAGGGCCGCCGAACTCTTCCCGCGAAGGCCCGGTTGCTCAGTTCTGACTCGCCCAATGATGCCTCGGCACTGCCGCCGCGCGATCCGCCCATCCGCTTCCGCAAAAGCGTGCCAACCGCTTGGATTGAACTCACGCTGACTGAAGGCCGCAATCGCCAGGTCCGCCGCATGACCGCCGCCGTAGGGCATCCCACACTGCGCTTGGTCCGTGTGGCGATTGGCGATCTCAAACTCGCAGACCTGGAGCCTGGCCAGTGGCGCGCACTGACAGCAAACGAGATCAACACGCTAAAACAATAAAGGCGAGTCAAGGTGGATAGTTACAGAAAGTTGCTTTCTGTGCTGGATACAACGTGAGCCACAAAATGTTTTAAGAAAACGCACGGGACTCAAGCCTAAAGACTGCTAGACTACTCTGAAAAGCGGCTGCGGCCATGCGGTTAAGCGGTCTGGGCAAAGCTCTATGATTGCATCGCCTGGAATGATCGGCTCCCATCATGGTCCTTATGAAATAGTCGCGGAACACTAAAGGTACGCAAAATGGCCAGCAAGGCTCTCGCAATTATCGGCCTAACTTTCTTGTTTGGTCTCCAATCTTGGGCAGCCGGGCGCGCTCCGCAGGAAATCGTAGTAACCGTGGTCAACAAGCAATACACACCGGCGCGTCCCGTGCCGGACGTGCGAGTGGCTCTCACTTACTTCGACGGCTCCGGCAAGATCACCGATGCCCGCAGACAAACAAACCGTCAGGGACAAACGGAACTCAGTGTTTGGCCAGAAGCCCAGGAAAGTGGAGACCTGCGCATCGAAGTCTCCGGCGCGGAAGGATTGGCTGTCTTCGAACCCAGAGAGGGCCTGGTGAACGCGATCAAGCCAAATCTCACGATAGTTCTTTTGCCCAAGGGCTCGCCGGCATGGCTGGAACCGGCACAGCTTGAGGCCATGCTGAATCGGCTCTCGCGGTTGAATTTACAAAACCAACGTCTCACGACGTCCTTGGCAAAGATGGAAAGCCAGAAGTTGGATTTCTTTGATCTGTCTTTGCATGATTGGGCAGACTCGAAAGGCCTGGCGTACAACGAAGTTGATAAAAAGATTCGTGCCTGGGCGGACCAAGTTTTAGCTGACAAAGATAACGCGTCCTTAACCAAGCAAGCTGAGGCCGAACTGGGCTTGCGGCATTATGAAAAGGCAGCACTCTTGTTCCAAAATGTTACCAAGCGAAATATCCAGGCTTTGGACGAGGAAGAGGCAAACTACCTTGAAGGTCGCCGCAAAAAATTGCGTGACACTATCCTATCGGCGACGCAAGCCGCAACTTCATTCCAGCTAAGCAAGCAATTTCATGAAGCCACGGATATTTTGGACCAGGCCCTCAAGAAGGCTGCCGCCGAACACCAGCACTTTCCCGATGACGCCGCTCTCAAGGATGTCTGGCTTTCGACCCGTCTCCTGTCGGAGCTAGTGCGCTTTCTAGAAGCTAAGGCCGACTTAACTGCGGATGTACAACTGAGCATCAGTCTCCTTGTAAGCATCGCCGAGGATGCCAAGTTGTTGCAAGCTCAACTCGATAAATCCCGAGATCCGGATAAGTGGGCGTATACGCAAGTAATCTTGTCCGGGACGTACCTGCTTTTAAGCGAACTGTCGAGCACTCAGGAAGCCGCGGGAATGCGTATGCAGGCGGTTGATGCGATTCGCGCTCTGCAAACAGGCTATAGCCGGGAGAGAGATCCAAGAACGTGGGCCAGCTTCCAGGTTTTTGCGGGGCTTGTCTTTGGCGTTCAGGCTGCACGTAACACTACCGATGCACGTGGCACTCCGGCCGAAGCAGCCGCGCTGCTGGAGGATTCTGCCGCAGCATTTCGAGCGGCTCTCGGAGTCTACACTGAAGCCGAGAATCCTATGGATTGGGCGTCCGCTCAAGAACAACTTGCCGGCATATTGTCCACTCAGGGTTTTTTCGCAACAGGCAAGCGTGCAACAGACTTAATGGCCCAGGCTTTAGCGACAAATCGTCAAGTGGTCAAGTTTTTTAACAAAAACGAACATCCGAAAGAATGGGCCCGCGCGATGCAGAGCCAAGGCATGACGCTGCAGGGCTATAGTTTGTTACTGTCTCACCAGCACGGGGCCGATTCAAACCAGCAATCAAAAGAGCTTTTGGCAGAGGCGGTATCTTCGTTCCGCTTAGCTCTAGAGGTGTTTACTCAACAGAATGATCCGGAAAAATGGGCGAACACCCAAAGCACTCTCGCCCATGCCCTTAAAGATCTGGCTGGCCTCACGAATGGTAACGAGGCAAATGAATTATTGACGCAGTCGGTAGAAGCATATCGAGCAGAGCAAAAAGTTTTCACCAAGACGGCGTTTCCGCAGAGGTGGGCTCGGACTCAAACCAACCTGGGAGACGCCCTGGCACAGCAAGGTGAGCTACCGGGCAGTCCCAAATCGTCCGAATTGCTGGATGAGGCGGTCACGGCATACAGTGCGGCTCTTGAAATCTTTACCCGGGAAGAATATCCGCAGAGGTGGGCGCAGGCTCAAGCCGGCCTTGCAGATACCCTTGCAAATCGAGGTTTTCGAGTGGCTCCGGCACAGTCAATCGATTTGTTCCAAAAAGCAATTGTGGCCTATCGCTTCGCGCTTGACGTTTTCAACAAGACTTCGAACCCTCACGACTGGTCTAACCTGGAGAGCCATCTTGGAACTGTTTTAGGTGCACTGGCCGCCCGCGTACCAGCCGACCAGTCGACGCCTTTATTTACTCAGGCTGCTGAAGCCTTTAGTGCGGCTCTTGAAGTTGATTCGAAAAATGCCGGTATTTTGAGCGAACTTAGCTCCATTTACCACGAATACGTTATCGACTTTCCCAAGGCCTATGAATTTGCGGCGCGGGCTGCCGCTGAAAAACCTAGCGTTGAAAACCAAATGAACCTTGCCGAAGCCGCTCTGACTAGTGCCCGGTTTCCCGAGTGCATCAATGTTTTATCCCCGTTGAAGGAACCGGCAGTACCCGATCGCCTGGCTCCGGCGCGGCTTACCATTTTACTGGCTTGTCAATGGGGGACTGGGCAAAAGCAAGCTACGACCCAAACTGCCGAAAGTTTTCAGCCGTTTTCCGCCGCAATGCCCCAGGGGGGCTGGCGCGTCACCGGCGATCTTAAATACCTGGCCGCCGCGCCAGAGTTTAAGACGGGCCGTCCCTTGTGGCTCAAGCTATTTCAATCTCTGCAAGACAACAATGGCCCCTCCCTGGCGGAAGCGGCTCGCGGACTTCACCAATTGATTGGGCAATAACCGGATGACCTTCAACAGCTACGACATTTTCTTGAGCTACTCGCATCAGGACTCTTCCTTCATTGGTCCCTTCGTTGAGGCCCTGCGAACACGCGGATACCGTA
>JANXPR010000524.1 GCA_025357215.1 Acidobacteriaceae bacterium
TGCAGAAAAAGATCGAAGGCATTCCAGCGGCCACAATGAAGGGACTGTCGGCCTGGGAGTGGCCTGGTAACATTCGCGAATTAGAGAATTTCGTTGAGCGCTCGGTGATCCTGACGCGCGGCAAGTCGCTTGAGGTACCCCTGGCAGAACTGCGCAAGTTGAAGACAGACGAACCAGCGCATGTCCCGGCGCCGCAAGATCAGGAAGACATTGCCCGGATTGTGAAGGAAACCATCAATGCCTTAAGTGGCAACAAAGGTGTAGCTGAGGATAATGCCAAGCAACAACGCGAGGAGATCGTGCGCGCACTCACCGAAAGCAAAGGACAGGTTGGCGGCGCTGATGGAGCTGCCGCACGGATGGGCGTGAATCGCACAACCCTTCTTGCTCGCATAAAGAAGTTTGGCATCGATCCCCGGCAGTATGCCTGAGATAAACAGCCGCTAGTCCTCCCAAGCAGTGCTCTGCGCAAAACATCCTCCAAGAGCCCGGACAGCTACCCACTTCCGAATCGCCTCCAGGTGTCAATGATGCTTTGACACTTTTGACTGTCAACAAAGCTGCTTCCCAATCCCACGCTGAAAATTCAATGAGTTACGGCCCCTAGACTTTGGCATGCGTCTTGCCTTTATCACTCACGTAGGGGAAAGGCGCTCATGTTGAAGATCTCCGTTATCGATTCCCGCAAGCAGCGGCGGTTGATTTTGGAGGGCAAGCTCGTCGTACCTTGGGCAGCTGAACTAAAGGCAGCCTGTGATCGAGCCAGAGCCGACCTTGACGGCCGTAACTTCGTCGTCGATGTGAAGCACTTAACGGCGATCAGCCATGAGGGCGAGAACCTACTGCTTGAGTTGATGAACGACGGAGTCAAATTCCGCAGCTATGGCGTGTTTACCAAAGAAGTCTTGAGGCAACTCGCCCGTAGAATGCGCGGAAACAGTCAGGAGCTGAAGAGATGAATTGCTTTAATAATAATCAGGTCGTGAAAAGCGAAGTGAGCTATCGGCCGCTACCGATGGCTTTCCGAACCTGGTCGGAATTGAATTCAGGCGCGACGCAAGCGCCTCTCAACATTTGGGTGTCAGATTTGAGTGACAGGGGTCACAGTATTTTTACCGAGCAGGACCTAAGGTATTTTCGATTGTTCAGCTGGGCCGTGATGTCCTACCGGGCCTCAGATCCAGAGCCATCACGAAGACGGCAGGTTCGGATCGCGCTCAGCCAGAAAGAGGAAGAATATGTCAATTAATCAGTCCACTTACAACCCATTTCTCGCAGGCATCGACGAGATCCGCAGTTCGTGGGGTTGGTTCCTGGCCGCAGGAATCGCCCTTGCGGTTTTTGGAGCGATCTGCATTGCCGGTAACGTCGTTGCCACTTTCGCCACAGTACTCGTGGTGGGTTGGTTGATGCTGCTCGGCGGAATTGTCGCTCTGGTTCACGCATTCCGTATGCGGACCTGGAGCGGTTTTTTCCCGTTTCTCCTCAGTGCACTCCTGCGCGGGTTCACTGGATATTTGCTCATTCGCTATCCGCTCGCCGGTGCGGTTAGCTTGACTTTGATTCTTGGTTCGTTCTTCATCGTTGGCGGTTTGTTTCGGACAGTCAGCGCCGCGATGATGAAATTTCCACAATGGGGATGGTCAGCATTCTCAGGCCTGGTCGCAGTAGTACTGGGAATCATGTTGCTTGCCCAAATGCCGGTTTCCAGCGTCTGGTTCATCGGTTTTGCTGTGGGCTTGGAGATGTTCTTGGATGGAGGAACCCTTGTGAGTTTTGCCTTCGCCATTCGCAGCTTGCCCAAGCTTACAACGTTGAAAGCTAAAGCTGCATAGATCCAGCCCTCAATCAGCTTGCGGCATTCGCTGGTCATGGAAATCACACAGTTGAGAGCTAAAGCCGCATAAACCTTAACGGTCGGAAAACAAAAAGAGAGGTTTGTCATGGAAAGATTATTGGTTGTAGTTTTTGACAATGAAAAGAAAGCCTATGAAGGATCGCGTGCCCTGAACGAGCTTGATCGCGAAGGCAACATTGCGATTCATGCCGAAACGATAATCCAGAAGAATGCCGATGGAACAATTGCAATAAAGAAGACAGAAAGCGAGTTCCCGCTCCGCACACTCACCGGGAGCGCGTTTGGCAGTCTGATCGGACTACTGGGAGGCCCGGCTGGCGTGGCTGTTGGGGCAATGGTTGGAACGACAGCCGGCGTCATCGGGGATGCGTATGTGGCAGGCGTCAACATAGATTTCCTTAAGGATGTTTCTGCGCGACTCACAGCCGGAAAATTGGCGTTGGTTGCTAACATCAATGAGGAGTGGGTCACGCCTGTCGACAGCACGATGGAGGCATTGGGTGGTGTTGTGTTCCGCAGCGCGAAGGCGTACGTGGAGGCGCAACAAAGGGCCCGGGAAATTGCCGAGATCAAGGCCGAGATCGCGCAGTTGAAGGCCGAGCAAAAGCAGGTGCGGGACGAACGCAAGGCCAACATCCAGGCCAAAATCGATAGTCTCAACGCCAAGCTGCAGGCCAAAGTGGAGCAGGTAAAACAGAGAGCGAAAGAGATTAAGGACGAAGCCGATGCCAAGGTGCGGGCTCTGCAGCAAAAAGCTGCGAACTCGCGTCAGGAGACTAAGGCAGCCATCGAAAAACAAATCTCCGAGATTCAGCAACAGCTCGAAGTAGCGGAGGTAGAACTGAGAAAGGCGACAGCCGAAGAGTTAAGGAAAGCGGCTGCACAACTAGAAAAGGTGAGCTAATACTCGCCGCCGCTGTGGCGCTGGCGGAGGATGCTGTCGGAGCCTCTGCCAAGCGCTACGCGGGGACCTCCACGACGCGTGACGGAGCTTTTCCGCGGCTACAGCGGTACGATCCTCAGCACGACGTTGAGCCGGGACCAGCAGAAGAAAGTGGAGAGCGTATTGAGGGCGGGCGGCCCACCTTTTCCCCCTGTCCAACAGTGAGGGAGAATCGGCGAAGACCGAGTCACGATACAACGGGTGCCCTACTCCTTTGCGCAAGCAAAGGGTGGGTACCTCAGCTTCCCTTCTTCACCCTACCGGCTTCTCCATAACGATAATGCCGGAAGCGGCCCCAGCGTGACAATTCCGGAGACGCAAGCTAGTCCGCGCTACCCGCCGCAACTACTGAACATCTAAGTGAACTTCAGGACACTTGACACGCGTGCGCGCGAATGTCCTTCTTCGCGATTGAGTTGGCGAATAAAAGACGGTAAAATGATGACTGCGAAAGCAGATTTCTCCCTGCTGGTCTGATTTCATAACAACGACGGCTCCAGTCGGGACCGAGTAAGCTTGAGTTTGCGAAGACCAAGACTCGGAGGAAAGGAGCCGTCATGAAGATTATAGG
>JANXPR010000527.1 GCA_025357215.1 Acidobacteriaceae bacterium
CGGTTTTCATATTCGAAATCGTGAAGCATTGGGTCACGCCGGCCTGGGTCACTTGTCCGGGAGAACACAACCGTTCCACCACTTCGCCGGCTAGCGGCGAGAGCAGCGGAATCTCAGAAGACGCGGCCCGCGCAACCAGGACCTCGGGATCGGAAATTCCCAGAATCTTGATCGATTGTTCCGCCGACTGCAAGTCCGCCAGCGCTTGTATCTCCGCCGACTCCGCTGACTGAAGGTCGCGTTCCGCAATTGCGTGGTGCGCGTAGAGGTCTTGCGAGCGTGCGTAGCTCTTGTGGGCCAGCGAATGCGCGTCGCGGGCCTTCAAATAGTTCGACCGTAGCTGGGAATAATCCGGACTGCTGATGTACAGCATGGGGAAGCCCTTGGCGACTTGTTGTCCAGGTGACACCACGATGCGGCTGACCGGTCCTCCCGCCTGCGTGATGACCGGCGTGGTAAGAAAGCCATTGAAAGCCACGGCGCCAGTAAGCCGCAGCACGCGCGGAAAATCAGTGGGCTGCACCGTAACTACCTGCACGTGGTCCATCTGCTCTTTGGGAACGGTAAACAAGTCCGCCTTTGTGTTCGCGTCAGCGGCCTTGACGGCGCTTCCGCCGGAACAGGCGCACATTCCCAGCGCCGAAAGCAGCGCTACAGCCAATAATTCTTTTCCGATTCGAAAATTGTGTTGTTGGTTCATGGCAAACTCCTGGTGCCCACGGCTTGCCGTAGCTGCTCCAGACTAAGCATGTACGCCGCCAGGGCCTGGCGATAGGCCAGTTCCGTGGCGCGATAACTGCGCTCCGCGTCCAGAAAATCCAGCAGAGTGGCGGCGCCACCCTTGTAGGCATAAAGGCTGATGTCGCGAGAATCCTGCGCTTCCTTCAGGTAACCCGACTTATAAAGCTGCACCACTTCCTGGTTGGTTGTAGTGGATTCGTAGGCGTTGGTCACGTCCGTCATCACAGTGTCTTCGCCGGCCTTCTGTGAGAACTCCGCCTGGTCCACGCCAAATTTGGTGCGCGCGATCTCGCCTTGGTTGCGGTCAAAAATCGGAATCGGGATACTCAGAAACCATGACACTGAGCTTAAGCCCGGTGTATGCGAGTAATTCCCGGTAAGGTTTACGTCCTGCTTGCCGTTGGCTTTGGCCAAAGCCACCTGGCTTTTTGCCGCCACCACGCCCTGCTGCGCGGCACGCAGATCAGGACGCAACCCCAGGGCCTTCACCTGCAAGTCCTCAAGCCGGGCCGTGAGCGGCTGATAGTCCAATTCTCCGGCAGCATCAAAATCGTGAGGAATCGCGCCGTATCCGATCAACTGCCGCAAGCTGCCCAGCGCCTGCACTTTGGCCACGCGCGCGGAACTTACGTCCGTTTGAAACTGCAGCAGTTGCAGTTTGATCTTTAAATAGTCGCCTTCGCTGATGTCCCCGGCTTTGTAGCGCAGTTCGCTGATGTCCACCGTCTGCTTGAAGCTTTTTAGATCTTCTTGTGCCAATTGCAGGTTGGAGTTCGCCAGCAGTATGTTGATGAACTGTTGTGCCACGTTGAAACTGAGAGCGCGTTCCGCGTCGGCCACCTGGGCCTTGGTCACGGAAGTTGTGTCCCGTGCCGCTTGCAGCCGCTTCTGCCGTTTGCCGCCGCGTTCAAACGTGTAGCCGAGCCCGACATCGTACTGCTCCACATCCTGGGAAAACTGGCTGGGATTAAAGAAGGGGATGAATTGGGAATCACCCGACAGAACCGGGTTCGGACGCAGATTGGCCGTAATCTCCTGGGCCTGGTTCTGCTGGATCTGGATTCGCGTGGCCTTAAGGGTCGGACTGTTGGCCAACGCCAGAGTAATGGCTTCGTCCAGGGTGATCAGCTTGGGCGCCACCGGCGCGCGCGACACTGCCGTAGACGTGGTCTGTCTGCCCGGCGGCGAAGGCTGCTGGGCCCCTGCCAGGCTCGCGGCAAAAACCGAAAACGCAAATATCAAATGAAGATGTCTCAAGGGAACCCTCCTCTTGGTTTCCCCACGGAAGCACGCGGCTTCCTGCCCAAATAAACTGAATAGGGGAAAATAATGCGGTGCCTGAAAGGACCGGGTACGCGCGGCATTCTGCGGTGCAAATGACTCACAGCCTACAAAATCAAGAACTAGGGTGGAATGCCGGGACGCGGTCTTCCTTTAGAGGACGGGAGGGGGACGAATGAAGAGGCTTATTTCCTTGCCGATTCCCTGGACTTGCAACTGCGGCGCTACGGCCACAATCGCCACCGTCAGCAGAGTAGGCATGGCGTGCAACGTGGGCGCAACGGCGTTGTTATGCAATCCAACGCAAACCGCGCAATTGCCGGAACCGCTGGCCATCCGCGCGTGCGGATGGGAGTGCGTGGCTTCCAGTCCGCTGAAAACCAGCACCAATAGAATGCAGGCCACCGCAGTGAAGCGCAGCAGCAGGCTCTTTTCGAATTGGGCTTTTTTCGTCACGGAGCGATTTGCCTAAACCGTTACTACCTGACCTTAGATGCACGCACGAGCGGGTCCGATAGAGTACGATTATTCTAGCAGAGCATTTTCTAGCTGGAACCCTATAATTTGCCCTATAAACCCTATCTGCAGTTCGGGTTGGGAGCTAGAGTTTACACCTGCATTACAAAAGTAAGTCCGTAAATCGGAGTAACATTTGCGCGCAATACCCCAAGGACTGGACCGCAAGGAAGCTGAGCTTTACGCCCAGCTTGATCCGGACCAGTTCCCCAAACACGTAGCCATCATCATGGATGGCAACGGCCGCTGGGCCAAACGCCGCCATCTGCCGCGCATCGCCGGACACCGCCGCGGCGTGGAGTCCGTACGTTACGTGATTGAGACCGCCTCGCGCATCGGACTACCGGCCGTCACGCTCTATGCCTTTTCGGCGGAAAATTTTCTGCGCCGCCCGCCCGGCGAAATCGGCTTCCTCATGAAGCTGCTGCATCGTTATTTAAAGAACGAGTTGCCGCTCATGCAGCGCAACAACATCCGGCTCCAGTTCATCGGACGCATCCATGAACTCCCCCAGGAAGTGCAGGAACGCATGGCCTGGGCCAAGGAACAGACCGTCCGCAACACCGGCATGGTGCTCACCCTGGCACTGAATTACGGATCGCGGTCAGAAATTGTGGATGCCGTAAAATCCATCGTCGCGACGGCCGCAAGCAACGGCGGGCTTGACCACTTGAAGATCGACGAAGAAACCATCAGCCGCCATCTTTATACAAGCAACCTGCCGGAGTTGGACTTGGTAATCCGTACCAGCGGTGAAATGCGCTTGAGCAACTTCTTGCTGTGGCAGGTGGCCTACGCCGAAATCTACGTAACCAAGACCCTGTGGCCGGACTTCAACGGCTGGCACTTGCTGGAAGCGATTCAGGAATTCCAGAAGCGCGAACGCCGCTACGGCGGACTGAACGAGCCGGCTGCGCCCGGTTCTCATCCCACACCGCATTCCCATACAAAATGAAACGAGTCCTGACAGCCGTAGTGCTGATTCCGGTGGTGTTGCTGATCCTTTTCAAGGGTCCAGACTGGTTGTTCAGCGGCTTTATTGGCCTGGTGGCCTTGGTCGCAGCGGCTGAGTATTTTGGAATTTTCCAGAACTACCAGAAGAACCTCCACCGTTACGTAATTCTCGTCGCCATCGGCTTGTATTTCCTCGGCCACGCAATACACGGGATGGACGCTTTTGGTATTAAAGCTTTTGGCGACACGTATGAGGAATGGGCTTTTACCATCACTGGATTCCGCGTGCTGCCTCTGGTGCTCTTGATCATCGGGCTGTCGTTTGCGGAACTTCGCGATACCTTTTCTTCGGCAGCCATCTCGTATTTCGGCTTCATGTACCTGGCGTACACATTGGGCGCGATCTCCAGGATTGGGCACTCTCCTAACGGACGCATTCTCGTTTTTGTTTTTCTGATCGTCGTTTGGTCCGGTGACACCTTCGCTTACTATGTGGGCCGCGCGATAGGAAAGCATAAACTGGCTCCGCATATCAGCCCGGGAAAGACCTGGGAAGGCAGCATTGCATCGGCGGTTGGCGCCACCATCATTTCGATTCTGCTTTTCCGCTATATCCATGAAATCGGCAACGCCCTTGTATCTCTGAACGCTTTGCCATCAAGAAGCGCGCTTTACGCGGAAGTAGGTATTTTCGCGCCGCCCCTGTGGATGGCCGCGACGTTCGGACTCTGCGTGAATGTTGCCGCGCAACTTGGCGACCTGGTTGAGTCGGCGTTCAAGCGCGGCGCAGGAGTGAAAGATTCCGGCAACCTGTTACCCGGCCACGGCGGAATACTTGATCGCGTCGATGCGTTGCTCTTAGCAGCACCGGTGCTGTGGTATTTTGGAATCTCCCTGCTCAAGGCAATGAATCTGCATCCATGAAACGTATCGCCATCCTCGGTTCCACCGGCTCCATCGGACAAAGCACGCTCAGCGTGATTGCGTCTAATCCCGATCGCTTTGAGCTGGTGACCATGGCTGCCGGAGCCAACGTTGATTCGGCGCTGGAACAAGCACGACGCTGGAAGCCGAAAGTTCTTTCGCTCGCGTCCGAGCAGAGCGCCGAAAAAGCCAGCAAGCAACTCAAAGCTGAAGGACTCAGTCACATTGAAGTTGTCAGCGGAGAGGCCGGGACCATCCGCGTGGCGACACACAAAGATGTCGATTTCGTTGTGAGCGCGATCGTTGGAGTCGTCGGACTCAAAGCCACATATGAAGCCGTTCGCGCGGGCAAAGCCATTGGCTTGGCCAACAAGGAATGTATGGTCGCCGCCGGAGAACTCATCACCGCGGAAGCCCGCAAGCAAGGCAAGCCGCTGCTGCCGATTGACAGCGAGCACAACGCGGTCCACCAGTGCCTGCGCGGCGGACGAATGAGCGAAGTCGAACGCGTATGGCTTACGGCCAGTGGCGGGCCGTTCTTGAATACCCCCACCGCTGACTTTGAGCGCATCACCGTGGAACAGGCGCTGAATCACCCGACGTGGAAGATGGGCCAGCGCATCACCATTGATTCCGCCACCATGATGAACAAAGGTTTCGAAGTGATTGAAGCCTGCCGTCTTTTTGACGTCCCGTCGAGCCAGATCGGTGTGATCGTCCATCCGCAATCCACGATTCACTCCATGGTCGAATTCAATGACGGCAGTATTCTGGCGCAGCTATCCGTCACGGACATGCGGCTGCCTATCCTGTACGCCCTGACTTTTCCTGACCGTGTGCCGAGTGACTTGCGTTTCAGCGTCCTGGACCTGAAAAAGCTCGACTTCTATCCCCCAGATTTCAACAAGTTCCCTTGCCTGCGCCTGGCCTATCAAGCCGCGGAAGCTGGTGGATCTAAGTCCATTGCCTTAAACGCCGCCGATGAAATCGCCGTAGCCGCGTTCCTTAACCGGGAGATCGGTTTTACCGATATATCTAAGGTGGTGGAACACACAATTAACGAAACGAAACACCGCCATCCGGAATCTATAGAAGAGGTACTTGCCTTGGACGCCCAGGCGCGCGAACTGGCCCGACATAAGCTGTCACATCCCGTAAGTCGCTAGCCCGCCCGTTCCTTTGCAGTTAGAATAATCAAAGCTCAATTATGCATTTATTAATACATTCCAGCCTTGCCTTCGCCTTCGCGCTCCCTAGACTTGTGGTTTTTCCTCTCGCTGTGCTGTTTGTGCTGGGAGTGCTGGTGTTTATCCACGAACTCGGGCATTACCTGGTGGCGAAGTGGTGCGGCGTCCGCGTGGAAGTCTTCAGCCTGGGCTTCGGTAAGCGGCTGTTTGGTTTCACCCGCGGAGAAACAGACTATCGAGTGAGTCTTTTGCCCATCGGCGGCTATGTAAAGATGGCCGGTGAAAATCCGCTGGAAGACCGCACGGGAGATTCCGGCGAGTTTATGAGCCATCCGCGCTGGCAACGCTTTCTTATCGCGATTGCCGGTCCGGCCATGAACATTATTCTGGCCTTGGTGGTCCTCACTTTTCTTTACATGTACCAGCACGATTACAACGCTGTTCTACGCGCCCCGGTGGACGTGGTATGGGTCGCAGCTGATTCGCCGGCCGCTAAAGCTGGCATTCAGAGAGGCGATCACGTGGTTCGCGTGCAAAACCTTCAGGACCCCAACTGGCGCCAGCTCATGGACGCGATTCTGATTGCCCGGCAACCGGTCAACCTGGTCCTGTTGCGGAACGGCCAGACCATGAACATAACGGTCATCTCAGAGGCCAAGGGTCCCGATCAAATTGGTGACATCGGCCTGGAACCACCCGAAGTGGTTGGCACGCTGGAAGCGGATGGTCCCGCAAAAAAAGCCGGTGTACAACTGGATGACGTCCTGGTTGCCGTGGACGCCAAGGAAATCCACTCGCTGGGCGACATGTCCGGCTACCTGAAGACCACCAAGGACAAGCCGGTGCAACTTACCTTGTTGCGCGGCGGTAAGGAAGTTCGGATCACCGCAACGCCGGCGTTAATGGGCGCAAACTACCGCGTTGGCCTGGGCACCAACCACGCCGAGAAACTTAGCTTTCGAAACGCAGCTTACCAGTCTTATTTGGACTGCAAGGACAACTCACTGCTGATTTTCAGGCTGGTAGGCGGCATGTTCCATGGCGATGTTTCCATAAAATCAATGTCCGGCCCGGTGGGCATCATGACCATCTCCGGTGAAGCCGCCATGGCCGGATGGCCTCCGCTGTTGTATGTGCTCAGCTTGATCAGTATCAATCTGGCCATATTCAACCTGTTTCCCATCCCCATTCTGGACGGCGGCTTGATGCTCATGCTGTTGATTGAGAGCGTGATGCGCCGCGACATCAACCAGCAAATCAAGGAACGCCTGTATCAGGCAGCGTTTGTTTTCCTGATCCTGTTTGCCGCCGTGGTCATCTTCAACGACATCGCCAAGAAGTTCCACGGATAGACACAATCACCGGGTTGCGAAGCTTTCAACACGCCGCCGGACATCCGGCGGTTTTTCGTTTTTGCTTGCATCCGCGCGGCATATTTGCGGCGCAAAATAAACGCAAAGCCTGCTGTGGTAGCCTTGCTGCATGCTGCACATCACCAACGGCGAATCGGTGGTTACCAGCTTTCGCCAATCCCGTTTCCCTGGCAAATACCTCTCATGGATTGATGTTCTGCATGACGGCCCCGTCCCTGACGTCCCCACTTTGGAGGCTCTGTCGGATATTCGAGCCAAGGCCCTCGCTGATTTTGGCTGCGGGGCGTACGAGAAAATCCGTGCCGGCTTTACCGAACGCGACACCACGCTGGCCGCTTTCCGCCAGCATGAAGAAGTTGTCCTGTGGTTTGAGCATGACCTGTTTGATCAGTTGCAGGTTCTGCAATTGCTCGACTGGTTTTCCTCACAAGATATCGGAAAGACGCGCGTCGCTTTGATCCAGATCAACTCTCATCCCGGCGTGGTTCCGTTTTACGGACTTGGCCAGCTCAGCGCTACGCAACTTGTCCGCGTGTTCCCCTTGAGGCGCACGGTATCCGCCATGCAGATGTCGGTTGGCAAAGAAGTCTGGCGGGCATTTCGCGCCGCGGACCCCAGCGACCTGTTCGCACTGGCGGATTTTTCTAAAACCGAAAAGGAATTTCCTGAAATGCCGTTTCTTCGCGACGCGCTACTGCGTTGGTTTGAAGAATTCCCTTCCGTGCAGGAGGGCCTTTCACGGACGCAGTGGCAACTGCTGAAAGCCGCCGAAACCGGCGCGCGGACGAAGCGTGATCTCTACATGGCTTCCAGCAAGGCAGAAACGTGTCCGTGGGGCGATGCTTCCGTTTTTCTGCGGATTGAAAGCCTGGCCAGCGGACCGCAACCCGCATTGCTGAAAAAATCCGCGGACGACTACGAAATCACGGAAGCCGGCCGGCAATTACTTGCCGGCAAAGCCGATTGGGCCAAACTGAGCGGCGGGATCGACGTCTGGCTAGGCGGCACACACCTGACCGGCGAACCGGCTTGGCGCTGGGACGGAGAAGCCCGAAGACTGGTCGCGCGAGGATAAGCGCTCTGGCATCCCGGCACAAAACGCAAGTTCATCCGAGTCTGCTTACGCTGGTAACGCACGTTTCTTAAGCGATGGTAAGGGAACATTTAACGAACGGAGAATTTCCAAAACAAAAAACACCTTTTTCTTGTCCGATTAAGACTCTACTCGTAGTATGCTCTTGCACACGCTTTTCCTTGATATAGGGCGTCACGCATTCATAGTAAGATCCGGCTTATTGTCCTTGGAAAATTCCAGCTTAGGAGATCACTGAATGTTCAATCGCACACGGCACGCCGCGTGGATGATGTTTTGCGTAGTTACTCTGCTACTTTTCGTTTCCCTGTCCGCACTGGCGCAGGTTTCACAACAGCTTAACCAAAGATTCAGCTCAAACGGCGGCTGCCAAGCCGGGTTTTCACGGGACGCCGTGGCGTGATCCCAACACAAATGGAGCCATCATCGGCTTCGCGGCGCCTGCTGGCGCTCACCTGACCTACTTCGGTGGACCGGTAATTTCCAACGTCCACGTGGTGCAGGTGTTGTATGGAACTGGTTCCTACAACGCACAGGTGGCCGGAACCACCTCGCCTACCATGGGCAACTTCTACGGCGATCTGACCGGCGCCAACAGCGGATACACCTCTTTGCTGACCCAATACAACACGCCAGTATCAGGCGGCACGGGCCAGACGATTGGCAACGGCACGTTTGACGGTCTATTCCAGATTGTTCCCTCGGCCGGCAATAACGGCGCCACCATCAGCGATGCTCAGATTCAGCCCGAGCTGTTTGCGCAGATCAACGGCGGACATCTGCCCGCTCCAGTGCTTGACGCCGGCGGCAATCCGAACACGCTGTACATGATTTTCTTTCCTCCGGGAAAAAAGATCACGCAGGGCGGATCATCCAGCTGCGTGGCCGGCGGTTTCTGCGCCTATCACGGCACCACGTCGAGCTTGCTCGCTGGCAAGAACGTTCTTTACGGCGTAATGCCTGACATGCAGGCCGGCAGCGGTTGCGCCAGTGGTTGCGGCACGTCAACCACGTTCGGCAACTACACCTCAGTGACCAGCCACGAACTTACGGAAGCAATTACCGACGCGTTCGTGGGGATCGCGACCGTTTTCGCGCCTCCGCTGGCCTGGTATGACCAGACCAACGGGGAAATCGGCGACATCTGCAACGGCCAGCAAGGCACCTACGTGGCCAACGGCACGTCTTACACGATCCAGTTGGAATTCTCTAACGCGGCCAACAATTGCGTGCTGCCGCCGGCGGGAGCTCCCACACCGAACTTCTCTCTCTCGGCTTCACCGGCCAGCCTGTCTGTGACCCAGGGAACCAGTGGAAACAGCACCGTTACCGTTACACCTTCCGGCGGGTTCACCGGCAGCGTGACGCTTTCCACTTCTGCTCTGCCCGCGGGCGTTACCGCCACGTTCGGCACCAATCCCACGACCGGCACCAGCGTGGTCACCTTCACGGCCAGCGCCACGGCGACCACCGGGACGTCAACCGTTACCATCACGGGAACCAGCGGTACGCTGACGCACACCACGTCCGTGGCCCTGACCATTACTCCGGTTGGTGGTGTACCTAACTTCACCATCTCCGACTCTCCGGCCAGCATCACCGTGACTCGTGGCACCACCGGTCATTCCACGATCACCATTGGCGCGGTGAACGGATTCACCGGAACGGTAACTCTGAGCGCGACGGGACAAGGCAATCGGGTCACCACCAGCTTCAGCCCTGCATCCGTTGCTGGCTCGGGTACTTCAAACATGTCAATCGTGGTGGGCAGCAGAGCACGAGGGGAACTCGTACCTTGACCATCACCGGTACCAGCGGCACGTTGACGCACAGCACGACGTTGACTCTGGTCATCCAATAACGCTAAAGCACTTTAGCCAACTCATCCGGTCCGAAGAAATTCGGGCCGGATTTTTCTTCTAGATCCCGTTTTTTGTCCACGCCGCACAAATCGCATTGAATCGTATACCTTTCCTGGTTCGATTTGACGTTTCTCGTCTCCCATTGCTAAAAACGCTCCAACCTCTACACCCGGAGAAATCAGCAATGTTCAGGATTCAAGAACTTCGTCCCGCAACGAACAGATCCCTATCCACCTTTTTCAGGGCGCTGATGACCATCGCGCTGTTGGTCGCGTTCGCGAGCAACAGCGCCCACGCCGCGGACGAAATCAACATCGCCGCGGCATCCGATCTGCAATTCGTAATGAAAGAAATTGCCGCGCGCTATGAGAAACAGACGGGGACAGCCGTGAAACTTTCCTTCGGCTCGTCCGGCAATTTTTTCGCGCAGATCCAGAACGGCGCGCCGTTTGATCTTTTCTTTTCCGCGGACGCCGATTATCCCCGCAAACTGGAAGCCGCGGGACAAGCCGAGTCGGGTACGTTTTACCAGTACGCCACCGGACGCATTGTCCTGTGGGTCCCGAACGGCTCACCCATCAAACTAGACCAGGGCATGAAGGCGCTATTGGATCCGGCGATCAAAAAGATCGCCATCGCCAACCCGGCGCATGCGCCTTACGGACGCGCTGCGGAAGCCGCCATGAAGTCCGCCGGGGTGTATGACCAGATCGCCGGCAAGCTGGTGTTGGGCGAAAACATCTCGCAGACCGCGCAGTTCGTCCAGTCCGGCAACGCGGAGATCGGCGTGCTCGCGCTGTCTCTTGCGCTGGCCGATTCATTGAAAGACAAAGGGAGATTCTTTGTGGTCCCCGGCGATCTCTATCCACCACTGCACCAGGCAGCCGTGGTACTGAGCGCCTCACAGAAAAAACCTCAGGCCAGGAAATTTATGGAATACCTGAAGTCGCCGGAGATTCTCGCCCTGCTGAAGCAATATGGATTCGAATAGCGTCCGCGCGGAAATCAAAAATCAACTGATGGGAAGTGAGCGGGGAACTCTCGGATCGTGGAGGTGGAGAGTTCCCCTTTTTGAGCAGTGAGGCATTCAATCACTTTGTGAGACCAGTTATAGAATTTGTCTGCCCGGCCATGGTTAAGGGACGATGAATTGTTCTTGAATATTGCGTTTTAGGCCCCCTCTGGTTTCGGGCTTGTCCGCCACGCGTCACCAGCCCGCGGCTATCCCATCTGAAGATCGACCTTGCAGTAGCCCTCTGTTTCCGGACTTCATTCATTCACCGGCAAATGTAGAATAGTGGAAATCAGGGGGAAGCCATGATGTCCAGGAGACTGGCAGCACTTCTGCTGCTGTTACCAATTTTTGCCACCGCCGCGGACAAGCCTTACGACCGCAAGGAGACTGAGGCCAAGCTCAAGCAGGTGCTGGTGGGCAAAGTTGCCGTGACGCAGAAGTTTTATACCGAAAAGGAATTGCATTTTGATGCCCAGGGCAATCTGGTGGGCGATTCAAAGACCGGGCCATGGACTGCGTTTGGCCGCGTGGAAATCCGTGGCGTGAAACTCGGCGACAACAATCTGCTGCTGACCGGCAATCGCAACGTCATGCGCTGGGA
>JANXPR010000573.1 GCA_025357215.1 Acidobacteriaceae bacterium
AGGGTAATAATATACTTGACAAATCAAATGGTATAGGCGATAATCTCCTACATGAGAGCTAAACTTAAGACCGATAAGACCTTGCAGGATGCAATCGTATTTTTCAGCAACCCCGACAATTGCTTGGATTACATGGTCAATCGGCGTTGGCCGAACGGTATTTCTTGCCCGTCCTGCGGTCGCACCGATGTGGTCTTTCTGAAGACTCAGCGCAAGTGGCAATGCAAGAGCGTTCACGCGAAACGGCAATTCTCTGCAAAGGTCGGAACTATTTTTGAGGACTCGCCTATTGCTCTTGAGAAATGGCTGCTTGCGGTGTGGATGCTTTCCAATTGCCGCAATGGGGTTAGCTCTTATGAGATTGCCCGGACTGTCGGCGTAACTCAAAAGTCGGCATGGTTCATGCTGCACAGAATCCGCGTTGCAATGCAGAATGGTTCGCTCGTTAAGCTTGGGGGCAATAGCGGGACTGTCGAAGTAGACGAAACTTTCATCGGCGGCAAAGCGCGGAACATGCACAAAGATGTAAAGGCACGGCGGATTAGCGGTCGCCAGGGGAACAATGCTCAAGACAAAGTTCTGGTAATGGGGATGGTGGAGCGCGGCGGACACGTTCGCACTGAGATCATCAAAGACCGTTTCACTTCCACCCTGAGACAGAACGTAAACAAGCATGTGAACGTTGGAACCATTCTGTACAGCGATGAACTGCAAGCCTACAAGGGATTGAAAGACGAATACGCTCACTCTGTTGTCGATCATGCGGAAAGATATGTTGACGGAAAAGTTCACACCAATGGCATTGAAAACTTTTGGTCGCTGGTGAAGCGCGGTCTTCATGGGACTTACGTTGCTGTTGAGCCGTTCCATTTATTCCGTTACCTTGATGAACAATCATTCCGCTTTAACAATCGGAAGGATGCGAACAATAACAAGCTGAGCGATGAGCAGCGTTTCAATCTCGCGCTCTCGCAAATCTCTGGCAAGCGTCTCACTTATGCCGAACTCACTGGCAAAACTGGCGATGCGACGCCTTTCTAAACCTAATCGCGGGAAGCGCGGCCCAAAGCGGAAAGTTTCTTAGCCTTCCGCTTTCTCTCAGCCTTTTCCGCTTTCTCCGCTTCCAATTTGGCTTTGATCTCACTATGGGGCACTTTTAATAATTGCTCCATTGTGCGGTCAAATTTCTCAAACTCTCGACTTTTCTTCATGCTGGCATTCCTTCTTGCAGGCGGAGCATGAAAACGCGCACGGCTCCCATGATGTGTTCAGAAATGTCGGGGGTAAAATCAGTATTGGGAACGATAGCAAGGCGATTTGCGGCATGATCTATTTTATGCCGCCAAGAAAGAGTCATGCTATCTACTTCGCGGTTCATCTGCTCTAAGAAATCGAACGCGCCAGTCAAATTGGATGGGAGTTGATTACGTCCTGCTCTTATCAGTTGCTCCAGTTTCCTTTGAGTTGGCCCCCATCCTTTTTTGGGGTCTGTTACTCCGATGTAGTCACCCAACTCTATAGCTCCCAGTTCTGCGATTTGCATGGCATGAAACATGGCCGCTGTATATCTGGAGAGAGCAAAACACTTATTCATTTCTTCAACGTCTCTAGATATTTGGCCGAACCTTTTTACTATTAACTCCCAGCGAGAAAATGGCTTGTCGAAAAATTTACGCCGTTCGGCTGCAATTTTCACAAACAATTGAAGCGATAGTTCGCGTTGAAGATCATCGCAGATGTGGGAAAGTGTGGTGTGGAGCTGCAACCTGGAGGAGTCCCCTCGCTCGAAAAGTGGGACAACATCGCCAATGAGGGCATGGGTCATATTTAGCTCTACCCGCCCACACTCCTCTTGCAGTTCCCGCAGGTGAGCTAGTATTACCGCTCTGGCGTTAGGGTCTTCATCAAGCCCAGCAAAACAGGATTGGACGTTAAGCCCCAGAGCGTAACAAGCAGATGCATACACGTTCGCGTAAGCGCGTAATATTTCCAAGAGACTCACCAGCCTTTCAGAGGTCATTGTTGACCTCTTGAGGGTGATTCGTCAAGTATATTATCACCCAAAATCGTGGCGACCACAATAAAGCTTCAGCCCAACGGGTAAGTTGGCATCAGTTCTTGCCTGCCGGAATTGTTTATCGATGGTGTGTCCTGCAGTAGAGGCAGATGGGAATACCCAGCCTTCCCGGCTCCCGGCACAGCTGCTGCGTCATGACAGATCGTTTCAAGATGGATGGGAGAGGAACCCAGTCAGGCCTGCACCGGAAGTCCTCCTCCGAGGAACTTCATCGAACATTGGAGCCTTTGTGTTTTTGATCTTAAGGGTTACGCACTGCAAGACCCCGTGTCTTGTTTCCAACAACCACACTCACAGTCCGCAAGTATTGGACAATGCTCCAGATATGCGCATCAGTCTCGGCCTTGCCAAACGCAGGCATGCCGCTGAGGCGAACACCATTCTTCGTAATCCAGAACAGTTCCGCGTCGGAGTAGCCCTGAACTTGAGATGAAGTCAGATCGACGGCCCGGGGGTACATCGCCCGCCCTATTCCCGTAGGAGAGCGGGCGTCCATGCCATGACACATCGAGCACTCGGCGCCGTAAAGCTTCTCGCCTTCAGCTGCGGCTGCCGGCGTTACGGCCGGACTTTGAGAGATACCGCGGCTCCCGCGAGCCACTAGAAGATGTTTCCCTTTGGTGGCCAAATATGTTTCCACTTTGCCGGGTTCCGGCAAAGCGCTCAGGCTGAACTGACTCATCGCAACACCCACTAACGTGATGAGCACTAAAATGACTGCCGCAATGATCCGCTTGCGTCGCAATGGAACCTCCAAGGTTGTTGTCGCGCCAGGAGGGCTGCACGAGCGGCAGCGCCCGGGGCGACCGCTCTTATGATCCCGACTGAATGCTGCTTACATGGATCGTCTTGTTGTCCTTGCCGAGTTTTCCCTTCACTGTGACTTTCTCTCCCGCGAATTGCGCTGGTTTGTTTTGATCGTCCAGTTGGTAGATCGTTTTCTCGGTTGCGTTGAAGAGCACGTATCTTCCGCCCATCTTCACGCATCCGGTTGTGCACTGTTTAGCGTCCTTGGCGCCTTCCTGTTTCATCATCACGTCATGTGAACCCATGTTGGCGCATTGGCTGTCCATGATCTCTCCGGTAAATGTCTGCTCTTTGACGGCCCCAAAGCTAAGGCCCACAAAACTGAGCGACAGAACTAAGATTGCGAACAATTTGTTCATATTGGTTCCCTCCTCAGTTAAGGATTCGCTTCCATGGCAAAGGTTACCGAATGCCAACAGGTTTCAAAAGCGCTGGAGACTCATGAATGAGCGTGCGAGAACTAAGCGTCTTTTCGATTGCGTCGCGCAATTCACTATGCGACATCGCGCCAGGGTGGTAGATGTCTCGCCATAAGCATCAGACGCATTTCGCAGAAGCGAGAGCGCGTGGGGCTGGAGGTCGTTTTGTCCGACGCGCTGGCAGTCATGATGATACGAATCAACCTTCCTGCGGCGGCTTAACGTTCCGCGCACCCCGGGTTTACAACGACTCAGTGCTCGAGTTCCTGGTCACGGCTTACGCACCGGGGACAATGACAAAGCGAAGATATGTGATGCCGGTCACTTCTCTGTACTAACTTCTGTAACCAAACGTCACCGGCTGAATCATGCTTACAGTGCGTACAGATTTTTGAAAGCAACTAACCAGCGCTGGTTTGCTGCAATTGGCAAGACACTCCTTCCGGGGCAAGAACTCAACAATGAGTTTCAATGACGAATTTTCTTAAGGAGCTTCCTGTGAATCGCAATCAGCAACAGAAATACCAGTGGCTGGCAATTTTCTTGGCTATGCTCGCATCCACCGTTTCATTTGCCCAACACCCCGGCCCCCAACCCCGCCCCATGGCGTCTAAGCTCACGGTAGAGAGCCAGACCAACACCATCGGAGCGGACGGCGTACCCACCACAACCATTGTCTCCGCCACCAGTCCTCTGCCTGCTGGCACTTCCAACCAGTTGCCTTACGTTCAAAGCAACATTCGCGACGGCCTGGGAAATGAGATGGTGAACACTCTGCCATCCACGCCAACCGTTCCCTTCAACCTGATTGATGGCGCCGTCCTGACCAGCACGATCGACAAGACTTCACCCAAGGACGACCTGAATCAGTTTCTGGCCGATATTCAAAGTGCCGCCAATAAAGGCATAGTAGACCAGCAGAAGATCCAGGCGGCCCTCGACATTCTCGAGGGAAACCCGATCGCCAATCGCGTCTACAGTGGCTTCGCCTTGCTCCATTACAACGGCCCCAACAAAGTTGGCCACGTGACCCTGCAACCCGATGGCACATACAACGTGAACATCCACCAGATCTGGTACGACAACCACATCGAGTCAGATACCGCGCTGCTTGACGTGAGCCAGGCCGTGAATGCGCCCTGGACGATTACCTATACCATTGATGTGTTGAACGGCGGCGCAGACGATTTCTCACCCTTCGTCATGTACTTCGATGATCCCAGTCTCAGTCCGCCACCCATGCCGCGCATGCCCCATGTGGCGATGGACGCAACTTTCTATCCCTTGTCGGAAGGCACGCGTTTTGTCATCAAGCTCAAGCACGCTCCAGCGAAATACTACAACCTGACCTACACATGGGGCTGGCGCATCCACCCGCCGCGCGTGCAGGTGACCGAAAGGGTTTCCAAGACAGCGCCGGACGCTACCGGCGTGGCCCGCGATCTGTTGTGGTGGGAAACCTCGGTCTTCGGCCCGAACCCGCGGCAGGACGACGCCAGCAAGCAATTCGCCATCAGCCAGATCGGCGAGTTAGCGCCGGCGAAACGCATGTGGCAGGCGTTACGGAGCGCGCAGTCGGCCTCTTCCGCCCAGGTAGCAGCTCTCATGGCAGACGCCGCGATCTCCTTCCGCGACTGGAGCGACCGCACTCACCTTCCGCGTGGCGTGCAGGCCGACCCAAACTCAGACGTCACGTTGTTCTACGCCAACAACACTATTTACGGCAACGCGACCACCTTCAACAACTGGAACGGCCGCGGTTCTCTGTTCAAAGCCACGCTTCTCAACGGGGACCACTTTGTCCACGGCTATGTAAATGTGGATTTTGGCGGCTCGCGCGGCTGGGAAAACCAGTTTCAGGATTCTGGCGGCGCCGGCGGCTCGCACACCTTCGGACGCACTCACTGGTGGATGAATACCGCTATGCCGCTCAACTCCGTGACCGTGGATCCAGCATCGGCTGACGGACAAACCCTGGGCAAGCGCCGGGTGCAGATTACTCTGAACTACGACGCTCCGCAGCGATTAAAACTGTACCAGTTTGATCCGCTCCATCACGACGTAGCGGTCTTCTCCGTGCACTAGGCCGCCTATTCATAACGGCTAATCCGACGCGCCCGTGCTGCCGAAGTTATGGCAGCCGGGCGTTTTTTCCGCGACCGACACTCCTAAAAATGCAGCCCGATACTGCATCTATGTGTTCGTTGGACACCCTGCAACAACAAGACTAGCCCAATGCGGGTAGTGTCCTAATTTCAAGCGCGTATAATTTTCCCCTCCTATGTTTTCTGGAAAAATGACCGTCTTGGATGCAATACTGGGACTCCTTGTCTTTGAGATGTTCGCCTGTTTCGTAGGGTTTTGGTGGACAATTCTGAGGCAATGGCTAACGTGGATAAAACCCTTTCGCTGGAAACGAGTGCTCATTGGAATGGCGGGATTGTGGCTGGTGCTACTTATTCTTTCGTGGTGGGGGTATTGACAGGTGTGGTATACCAGAAAAAGGAAAAGCCCAGATGCCAGTCTGGGCCTCTTAAGATTTTTGGGCACACC
Source organism: Acidobacteriaceae bacterium (assembly GCA_025357215.1). GTDB lineage: Bacteria > Acidobacteriota > Terriglobia > Terriglobales > Acidobacteriaceae > Angelobacter. Next base: position 5,857 of record JANXPR010000573.1, read on the forward strand.
AAAAATTTACTGCGAAGGTGTGTTCATGTCAACCAGATATCATCCCCCAGCCATTCCACAAGCGAAATCTCTTCAACATGCCCCTGCGGGTCAGGCTCGTGTCCATTCTCACAGGTGGGTTTGGGTATGGCGCTATATACCCGATGTCCTATTGCGCCATGTGTCAGCCCTTCTTCGGTTCTTATGTGTGCTACAACTAGAGAGCCGCAGCTTTTATCACGGCATGACAGAATTACCCTCCAAAAAACACTGGGGGGTAATTCTGGGGCCTCTACTTGAACCGACATCAACTGGATATCGGACTCTGAATAAGAGGACAAACGCACGCAGTTGTGGCATACAAGAGTTAACTTCTCGGTATCCGTGGGCCAATACCCAGCAAATGAGGGCGTACCTTGAAGGATTCGATAAGGGAGAACAATTCGCGTTCGACACTTATCATTTGGACAAACCA
>JANXPR010000009.1 GCA_025357215.1 Acidobacteriaceae bacterium
GATTCGGTGACCACATTCGCCACGCTTATGCGACACTCGTTGATAGTGCTGGGCGAGCAACCAGCTGTCCACAAAGCGGACAGCATCACGAAACTGGCCCAACGCGTAAACTTTGACGCCGCCATTTTCCTGCAATTGCTCGACGTGCGCGCCCGCAAAGTGAAAGACAGCCAGATCGACGTCCGCGCGGGCTTTAGCAAATATCTGCAAGGAATCGACAAAGTGATCCAGGCCGTTGACGCGGTTTAGCAAACATTTAGTTCCAGTATCGCCCTTTCCAGGGACGGAGGAGATGAAGAGATGAAAGTTTGGATAGCCATTGCAATCATTGCCGTGCTGCTGCTTGTCGGCTTCAGCAGTTACATCGGCGCCAAAAACCAGATGGTGACGAAAAACGAAGCGGTGAAAGCCGCGTGGTCGCAAGTGGATATTGTTCTGCAGCGCCGCGCGGACTTGATCCCCAACCTGGTGGAAACCGTAAAAGGTTTTGCCTTGCAGGAACAAACCGTCTTCGGCGACATCGCCAAAGCCCGTTCGCGGCTGCTTTCCGCCACCACGCCCACTGACAAAATTGCCGCCAACCAGCAACTGGATGGCGCAATCGGAAGATTGTTGGTCGTGGTGGAAAACTATCCGCAACTTAAGTCCAACGAAAACTTCCTGAGGTTGCAAGATGAACTCGCTGGGACCGAAAACCGCATCGCCGTCGAACGCAAGCACTATAACGACTCGTTGCAGGACTACAACACTTTCATCGGCTTGTTCCCCAACAGCTTCTGGGCGGGCATGGCCGGATTCAAACGTAATGACGCATACTTTGCCGCCAGCGAAGGAGCCCGTACGGCGCCCAAGGTTGATTTCTCCGGCGTAAAGCCGACAGCGCCGGCCCAAGCCACGCCGCAACCGGCACACTAAAGCCGTTTTCGAATTGGGCACCCGGTTAAACATGGTCTAAAAAACATCTGGCCGCTGAATGATCAGCGGCCATTTTCTTTCTCAGTTCTGCGAACAAACTTCACTGCTTCAACCCGATTCGTTCCACCAGTTCCTGAAAGCGCTCGTCCGGACGCATGTCATCCAGCATTGGATCTACGTTCAGCCATGTCAATCCGTCCGCGCGTTCGCGGAAAGCCTTGTCCAGCCAGACCAGCGCGCGCTCGCGATCGCCCAGCCCGGCGTAGAGCATGCCAAAATACGTTGGCGGGATGTACCGTTTGGCCATCACGTCTTTAAATGTGTCCGCCATTTTCTTGGCTTCGTCCAATTTTCCAACGACTGCATACGCCAACCCCAACGCCGCATCCACCAGCGGAAATTCGCCCGGAGCAGCAGCGGCTTTCAGTTGGTCGATGCATTCGTTTTCCTGGCCCAGTCGCATGTGTGACCGGCCTTTAATGTAGTGCAGCATGAAATGTTTCGGATCAAGCTGCAGGCCCTTGGCGCATTCCTCCACCGATTGTTGAAATTCGCGGTTGAAGTAGTACGCCAGACCGCGCGTTGCGTGCACCGCGACCAGCCGTCCCGGATCAGTCTCCTGCACGATCCGCATGGTGTGTTCAATTTCCTTCAGGGCGTCTTCCTTGCGTCCCAACGCCAGCAGCAGCCATGAGTACCACAGGTGCGCGTCGGCGTAATCAGGATTCAACTCGTGGGCGCGCTTGTAATGGGCTTCCGCGCCACTCCAATTCCAGTGATAGTGATGTTCCACCAGCGCCAGCGCCGTGTGTGCTTCCGCCAGGTTGCCGTCCAGTTGCAGCGATTGTCTCGCCGCGGCTTCCGCCTTGGGCATGGCTTCATGCGGAGCCAGATAATCAAACGGAGCAATCGCCAGCAAAGCATACACGCTGGCCAGTCCTGCATGTGCCGGAGCGTAACTCGGATCAAGCTCCACGGCTTTCTTAAAGTCTTCAATACTTTTGCTGATGGCCGCCGGAGTCATTTCATGCAGGTGATAGCGCGCTTTTAAGTAAGCGTCATAAGCGGCCGGCTTGATGCGCTGCTGCCCTTTGCGCAAACCTGTGAGGCGTTCACTCTCCGTCAGGTTCAGCGCCAGGTGGATTTCCCTGGCAATGGCTTCGGCAATCTCCGCCTGCACGCTCAGCACGTCGCTCAAGTCGCGTTCGTAGGTTTCCGCCCACAACTGCGTCTGGTCCTGGATCTCGCTCAGTTGCGCGGTGATGCGCACGCGGTCGCCTCCGCGACGCACCTTCCCTTCCAGCACATAATCCACGCCCAGGTCTTTCTTCATCTGCTCCAGAGAATTCCGGCTGGAGTCGTAATTCACCGCCGTGCCGCGCGCAATCACCGCCAGTTCGCCGGGTTGCAGGCGGGTGATCTGCGTGATCATTTCTTCCGTCAGGCCTTCGCTAAAGTAGTTGTCTTCCGCGCTGCCGCTCAGATTGCCAAACGGCAACACGGCCATCTTGATCTTGTCGCCGGGCGTCTTCTCGCCTGTCTTTTCTCCAGACTGTGACTGCACTTCCGGCCCCGTCTGTTGCCGCGTGGTAAACCATGAAGTAAGCTCCGCCGGATACGCATACACTGATCCCAGCTTGTCATGCTGGTGACGATGCACCGGCAGTCCTTCTTTCTTCTCCCAGCGCTGCACGGTGCGTACGTCGCGTCGCAAGTAAGAAGCGATTTCTTTCCAGGAATCAAGCCGGTCCGCTGGATTGGTGGTCATAGGTCGTGTCTAAGTTCTCTCTTTAAACTGTCCATCATACCCGAAGGGCCTTTTCAAACTTACTTACCCCCATGGTCGACCGAGATTCCAAGAAGACTTCGTCTCTAGCATTGCCTCTCCAATTTCGGCGATCTTTGGCAATCTTGGCAATCTTTCATTGGCCCTCCCCATCCCGTCCATCCCAAGGTCTAAAGGACTTACGCAATCCATCCCAACCGAGCCCCAAGTAACTTTTCCTTTGCGACCTCTGCGTCCTCTGCGGTAAAGCTCTTGCTTTTTCCGATCTCGGCGATGTCGGCGATCCCGCTGCGATCTCGGCGATGTGGCCGCTGTGCGGCCACCCCCCCGTTCATCCCCGAAAAATATAGACTTACACGATTCATCCCCGGGGATCCCTCGACAATTGTGTGGCACAGGCACTCCTGCCTGTGCGCTTTTCGTAGAAGATTGGCTGCATCTTGCCGAACCACTAATAATACATAAACCATTGAATTTAAACAACTTACCATACCACAACTCACGGCGAATTTCAAGCGAATTCTCGCCTGCTAGCGCCTCGAAACACCCAACCACAAAATATGGGGATGCCGCATCTCGATCAACCCTATATCTTGTGGTCGAGCGGACTTTGAATTGGTATCAGTCTGATCTCACTCCTTCGCCTTCCCTCTTCTCAGCACCTCATCGATCCTCTCAATCCCCGTCACCCATCCCGGCTCCACCTTTGCTCCCGCCGCGATCAAACACTCAACTACCGGCACGTGATCCACGTCCAGCCCGCTGTTCACCGCCGCCCATAGCGCTTGCCCCAAAGGCGTACCGCCAAATTCATTCTTCGCTTCCAGCGGAGCACCATGCTTGAGCAGCAGCTTCACGGTTTCCAGATTCCCGCCATGCGCAGCCCAATGCAGTCCGGTAAACCCACCCACTAGCAAGTTCACCTCGACTCCCGTGTTGATCAGGAACTCCACCACCGTATCGCGCCCATACTCGCAGGCCCACATAAATCCCGATTCCATTTGCTTTCTGGTCGCGTCACCGCGCAAGCTTCCGTCGCGCGCAACAAAACTCTGGACGACGCCCAGCCGCCCCAATCCCGCGGCACCCTCCAAATCCAACCGCGCACCATGCTCAGCCAGGAACTCGGCAGCCTGCCGTCGTCCATTGGCCAGGCAGCCGACCACGGCGGATTGGCTGTTCCCCGCCATACTGGGAACATCTATCGCGGCGCCATGGTCCATCAGCAACTGCAACAGCTCGTTTTGCACGCCCGCTCGTTCCGGATGGACGCTCGTCGCCGCCAACCCCAGTGTTGTGGCTCCGCCGCCGTAGACGTCCGCCGTGCCATCCACCTCCGCGCCAGCTTTCAGCAATATCTCCGCAATCTCCACCACGTTCTTCGGTGTTTTCTGGCGATACCCCTCAACGCCGTTGGCGGAAACGTAATGGAGCAGCGTGGCTCCATGCTCACGCGCCGAACGGGCGTGTATCAACTTTGGATCTTCGCGGAGCAAACGCTGTAACGCTGCCGTATCGCCGGCGACGATGGCGTCCGCCGCGGCTTCAAAATTCGATATGTGAGACGTGGTGCTGGCCAGCGCTGCAATATGCTCGGCAAGCTTGGGCCAACTGGCAAAACCGTGCGCCCGCGCCAGAATGAATTGTGCTTCGGCCAAAGCAAATTTCCCGCCTTTTGCATCTTCTGGCGATCCAAGCCCCTGCGCCAGCCGTCGGCGCACAAAGTCTGCCACTTGGTCCACCCAGCGCTCAACGCGTACTGGCATTTCGGCCGTGATCGTCAGCCCCGAGAGTCGGACCAGCGTTTCCACCCAAGACTTAGCCCACGCTTTGATAGCGTCGGGCTCGCCTGACTTGCGGGCTTTCACCAGGTCTTTGGCTCGTTTCTTGTATTGTTCCAGGCTGGGATGCGGCGGTAAAGGCAGTGCGTCTTGCGGATTGGGAAACATGCGAATCTCCTTTCGTCACTACGCCTGGAGTCCGCTCGAATCAGGCTGAAAGAAGGTTCGTAACCTTGTTTCTGTTTTCTTGAAGGTGGGCACGGCCCTTTCCGCGGACTGGATACGCCCTTTAGCGCTGGAAGAAAAGTTAACGCGTTGGATGTCGTAAGTCAACCGCGTCGTCCGCACCCACGCTGTCTATGAACGGGTTTTTTTCGCGGCTTTGCGGACTTCCCGTCCGGCGGCCTTGAGGCATACAATTACAGCCCATATCGCGCCGCGATTCGAAAGGAAGCTTCCCTATGATTTTCTCTGGAACGATTTTCTTTGGAATGATGTTTCTCGGAATGGCGGTCCTCGGCATGTCCCTCTCCACCTACACCACGGTTCACGTGATCATCAGCCTGGTGGGAATCGCCTCCGGGCTCGTCGTCCTCTTCGGAATGATGGCCGGCAAGCGCCTGGACGGTATAACCGCCTTGTTTCTCACCACCACCGTACTCACCAGCGTCACCGGATTTGGGTTCCCGTTCGAAAAACTTCTGCCTTCGCACATCCTGGGAATCATCTCTCTGTGCGCTCTGGCCATTTGCCTCGTGGCCCGTTATCCGCGGCAGATGAGCGGCGGATGGCGTCGGACTTACGTCATCACCGCCACCATGGCGCTCTACTTCAACTGTTTTGTGCTGGTCGTGCAGAGCTTTCTGAAAGTAGACGCCCTCAAAGCTCTTGCTCCCACGCAGAAAGAACCGCCGTTCGCTATTGCTCAAGGCATCTTGTTGCTGGCGTTTATCGTGGCGGGTATTTATGCGGCCAAGGGATTCAAACAGGATATTGTGCTGGCATCGAACCGCCGCGCCGCGTAAACGAATCGCCGGGATCGCGCGTGATCGCACGTGATATGAAGACCTGCGAAGAGCACCGCGAACGACTGCGGACGCCCGAGTCAGGAGATTGGCCTCAATCGCATAAAGCAGATCTGGTCAAAATAAGAAAGCCCGGCAGTCTATGCCGGGCTCTACTTTCTTACATCGTCCTTATATCGTCGCTTTTCAATTACCCGATTTTGGCAATTTCGGCGATTTGGTTCTTCCGATCTTCCGATCACGGCGATCACCCGATCACGCGCGATTCTTCTAAGCCGTTTCCTGTTTTGCTGCTTCCGTCTCTTCGACCACCTTGCCGTCGAACAAGTGGATGGTACGGTCAGCATGTTTGGCAAAGCGCGAATCGTGGGTCACCATGCAGATGGTAGCGCCTTCGCGATGTAGGGACTGTAGCAGGTCCATCACGGCTTCGCCGTTGCGGGAGTCCAGGTTTCCGGTAGGTTCGTCCGCCAGCAGGATGGAAGGTGATCCAGCCAATGCGCGGGCCACGGCCACACGTTGCTGTTGACCGCCGGAGAGCTGTGAAGGATAGTGCCGCATGCGGTGCGCCATGCCGACTTTCTCCAGCGATTCCTGTACGCGCTTTTTGCGGTCCGCCGATGACATTGACCGGTACGTTAGCGGCAGTTCGACGTTTTCATAGACCGTCAAGTCGCCAATCAAGTTGAAGCTCTGGAAGATGAAGCCAATTTCCTGGTTGCGGATGCGCGCGCGATCGGAGAAATCCAGGCCTTGAACCACGCGGGTGTTCAGCGTGTAGGAGCCGTCCGTGGGCGAATCCAGCAGACCAATGATGGAGAGCAGCGTTGACTTGCCGCATCCCGACGGTCCGGCGATGGAGACGTATTCGCCTTTCTTAATGTCCAGGTGAATGCCGGACAGCGCGTGTGTTTCCACTTCATCGGTGTAGAAAACCTTGGTTACGTTTTCCAGCTTGATCAAGGATTGGTCATTTGCCACGGTTGAATCTCCTTCAGTTGCCAGTTTGGCTGCGAGAGGTTATTTGTTGAGTTTGATCCTGGGTTCATTTTCATAGCGCGACATATCGGAAAGGATCACGGTGTCCCCTTCTTTCAGTCCGCGCACAATTTCCATGTTGGTTACCGAACTCCGCCCCAGTTCCACGGGGACGCGCATGGCATACGTCTGGTTGGCATCCAGCTTAAACATGCTGACCGTTTGCTTGTCCTGTCCAAACGCCGGACGTCCCATGTACAGCACGTTGTCCAGCTTTTCCAGTGTGATGGTGCCATCCACGCTCAGGTCCGGTCGCGATCCTTTCGGCGGAGCTTCGGTCAGCTTCACGTCCACCGTCACCGTTCCGTTCACTGAAGCGGGGTCTACTCGGCTTACCAGGCCTTTCACGATTCCGTTGTGGGTGTCGATCTCCGCCGGCAACCCGGGAATAATGTCCTTGGCTTGGGTTTCAGGAATTTTTAGTTCCGCCTGCAGGTGTTCCGCCTGCACCACTTTCGCCAGGATGGTTCCCTGCGCCAGGCGCTGGCCCACTGTTACCGGCTCTTCCTGCAATACTCCGGTGATGCCTGCGCGTACGCGGAGCGCTTCCAGTTGACGGTGTTTCAGTCCGGACATGGCGTGCTTCTGGTCAATCGTGGCTTGTTGCACTGCCAGCTGCGTTTCCACGGCCTTGGTGCTTTCCGCAATTCGTTCCTGTTCAATGGAACGGCGCGTCGCTAATTCTTTTTCCTTGGCCAACGAAGCTTTCAACGCGGATTCAGACAGCACGCCGATCTTCACCAGTTCGCGATTGTTGTCTGCATCGCGCTTGGCGTTCTCGTAGTCGGCTTCCACCGTGGCCGCCGCCGCTTTCAGGCTCAGCAGGTCGCTGTTGACTTTGGCCTTTACGTTGTGAAATTCCGCTTCCGCCGACTTCAGGTCCAAGTCCGAATTGATGGCTTCTTGGCTCACCTGCGGATTGGAAAGTTCCATGATCACCGAATCCGGAGTCACCGGCGTTCCTGGCAGCAGAAGAATACGTTCCACGCGAACATCGGTTTCGGCGGGAATCAACCTTACGTCTTCCGGGATGGGAATCAGCGATCCCAAACCGCGGCATGTGCGCATCATGGAACCGCGTTTCACCGTGTCTGGCCATACCTGGCCAAATTCCACCGTTGGCGCCGCTGGGCTCAACCGCGAAACACCAAGAGTGATCAACCCGACCAGCATCATCCCCACCACAAACAGGATGATCTGCTTTTGGCGCTTCTTCCGTTTTACCGATTCGTCTCGAATAATATCCATTGCGGTTTAAGGTACATGCACAGCCGGGGCCAAAGTTACTGCGTCTCTAAGCTATTGATTCAAAATGCCTAATAACCAACATCGTCCACGGAATCAACAACCCTGATGTTCATTCCTGAAAGCCACTGTCCGAAAATGGACAGTTCCAAATTCTCCCTGGTTCCGTTTTGCCGCTAGTATAGACTCAGCTTGGCCGCGTTGGTTATGTCAGAATCTCCCACTGCGGCCTCTTCTATACCGATCATTATCTGATTACGTTGCCAGACGCTCACAAGTTCCCGGTAAATAAATACGGAATGGTGCGGCAGCTTTCCAGCACGACGGCCAGTTCCATTTTGAACCTGCCCCGCCCGCCACCGTGGCAGCCCTGGAGCTTGTCCACGACCCTTCTTATGTCCGGGATTTCCTCATCGGCGCTCTTCCGTATTCCGCCATGCGCCGCATCGGACTGCCTTGGTCAGAAACTCTCGTTGCGCGCTCGCTGGCTTCCGTCGGTGGAACGCTGGCCGCCACGCAGGACGCATTGCGCCACGGCTGGGGAGGAACTTTAGGCGGCGGGACCCATCACGCGTTCCGTGCGGAAGGCTCTGGCTTCTGCGTCTGCAACGATATCGCCGTGTCGATTCGCTCCCTCATGAGCGAACGCCGAGTCCGGCGCGCAAGTCGGCCTCTCCCTTAATCTCCTTGCTTGTCGCTACGCTCCACACCGCTGGAGAGCTGCTTCCACAGGCAGCCGTTGGTGCTTACACGGCGGGCTCGGCGCAACTACTTCCAATCTTCCTTAACCTGCAAGTCTTTTCTCGTGTCGTACAATGTCACTTGTTTTTTGTAGTAACACACGCCTATGGTGACCTAAGCTACCTTTAGACCGATGTAAAGGCTCTGCGAGGAGGCAATGTAAATGTCTTATAAAAGTCGTCTTCATTTTTCACTGATGTCCGCAAGTATTGCTGTGCTAATTGCGGCTAGTTTGAGTATCGGATGTGCCGGCAACTCCACGACCACGAATCCTCCCCTCCCTGTGCCGGCGATTAACGGCAACTTCAGCATCACGGCCACTTCGCTGGGGACTTCCGGCTTGAATTTCTTTGGCGGCGCAGTCCAGACTGACTCATCCGGTCATGTCACGGGAACGGTCCACGTGAACGGCTCATTCTTTCTATGCTTTGGCATTCAATTGGATTTGCCTTTGGCGGGCGCCATCGATTCAACCGGCAAGCTGAACGCCACAATCACTTCCAGCAATGGTCAGACAATTACGCTGAACGGACAGGTGAGTCCCAACGGCAGTTTTCTTTCCGGTGGCACATATACAGGCTCGGGCACGGGCTGTGCGTCGGGCGACCACGGCACCATCTCTGGATTCCAGGTGCAACCATTTACCGGAGCCTACAGTGGAGCGTTCAGCCCCGCCCCCGCCACAACGGTAAATTTCGCGATTACACTTGCGCAATCGACTACAGCGGATAGCCATGGCAGATTTGCTTTTGCGCCCGCTACCGCTGCCATCACCGGCGGCACCGCGTGCGGCCTGGCTTCTGCGACCTTGGACACCGCGCTCAGCGAAGCCAGCGGAAACACCATGGCACTTGCCCTGCTGGGTTCTGATGGGACCACGAGCGTGACCTTTGTGGGAATAACCACGGACGGCACCACAAAAGCAGTAGCAGGCCAGTTCAACATTAATTCAGGCCCGTGCATTGGACAGGCGGGACTCGCCGTCTTGAGTCATCCATGATCTTGAAAATGGACCGGCAACGGCCTGGAAGTCAGTTCCAGATCGCTGCCGCGTTCTGTGTTATGTGAGCTGCAACTCTTGTTGGGCGGCCAGATCGCACTCTTCGCAAAAGCGGTCATACCAACTGGCGACAAAGTTCTTGAGAACTTCGCCCACCGGCGATCCGGCCACGACTTTGGTCGAACCGGTCAGATCAGCCCAGGTCCGGACCAGGGTCCCGCCGCCTTGTTTCGCTTCAAACTGGACCCACTGCTCCATGGTGTTGCCGATCGCATGATCAATCCACGCAATGCACTTAGGAGGAGTACAGATGGTGATGACATGGTCCACCGTGGTTTTAAGAGGACGGATGATTTCAATCTTCAGGCGACTGCCAACCTGCCAGGGAGAGCCGGTACTCCATTCAATGTCGCCATAAACGTCGGCAAAACGCCGCCACAAGAATATGTTGGTGAAAATTTTCCAAGTCAGATCGATATCGGCGCTGGTTGCAACCGAGTGTTCAACACGTACCATTCCTTTACTAACCTCGCATCAAGAGATTCTCAGTTTGGGCGCAAAGCGCAATCCACACCGCACGCGGAAAATCCGCGCGCGGATAAAATCCGTGCGGTTGCCTACGGAATCATCAAAGTTTTCAAACAGGACGGAATGCCGGAAGGGGATAAGGTACAGCCGGAGAACAACGTCCTTACAGGCCCATGGTTCAGGAAAATCTTCCTGAACCACTATTAATACTACATTGTTAGTGTTACATTGTGCAACTATTCCCTGCTCACAATTATGCCACGCATTGCCGACAAGACGCTGGATGACCGCATCCTGCGCGCCGCGCAGCACCTCTGGCGCTCGCATGGAGAAACCGCGCTGACCATCCGTGCCGTGGCCACCGCCGCCGGCACCACGACAACCACGGTCTACAAACGCTTTCCCAGCAAGAAGGCTTTACAACTTGCGTTGGCGCAGCGCGTATACCAACAGATGTCAGAGAAAGTGACGGCCGCAAAAAACCTGCGCCAGGTTTACCGCAACTATCTGGACTTTGCGGAGAAACATTCCTGGGAGTACAAATTGATTTTTGGTCCCTTGTGGACAGAAGTCATCGGGCCGGGACAACCGCGTTCGGTAAAAACCTGGCTGCTGCAGCAATCCGCCAAAGAGTTCGGCGGCAAACCGCGAGACTACGAACAGCTCTATCAAGCGTTGTTTCTGGCTGCCCATGGCGCCGCCAGCCTGCTTACCACCACGCGGCACAGCCGGGCCAACCAGGAGATGCGCCTGAACTGCCTGCGAGTTTGCGACGCGCTGGTGAAGAACAGCAAGATTCTCCGTCGCGCCAACTAGCGTTTTAAACTTCGGCCTCGGCTTCGGGTACGGCTACGTCTTCAAATTCAACTCAGCAAGCACAAAAAATTGCGGCGGGCCTTGTTTCAGACCCGCCGCAGTCGTTTCTTCCTCTACCTATTTCTTAGACCACCTAAAAGAAAGCTACTTCTTCTTGGTAGCCGCCTTGGTCGCCGGCTTAGTGGCCGGGGCCGCGGGCTTGGCTTTCGGTGCGGGCTTAGCGCCTGTACCGGCCGGCTTCTTGGCCGCGCCAGTTCCGGTGCCCTTGGGATTGATCAGGTTCAGCGCGTCTTCCGCGTTAAACGGATAAGTACGCGTTGAAGTTTGTCCGGTGGTGCTCAGCGTAACGTCCACACGGCGAGCGCCGGCCAGAGCCAGGACTTTGGCGTTCTTGTCCAGTTGCTTCTTCTGCGCCGGGGTCAGACCCTGTTCGTCGGCAATGGCCTTCTTTACTTGGTCTTCACTCATCGGCTGCTCTTCGCCAAGTCCTTGCGTTTCGATGGCGGCCGCGTTCAATCCCTGTTCAACCAGGAATGCCTTGGTGCGCGCCACACGACGTTCAGACAGGGCCTTGTTGTATTCCTCAGTACCGCGAGGATCAGCATGACCTTGCAGGATCAAGTGAGCATCCGGCTTGTAAGCCAGATACTTCTTGAAGTCACCGGCCAGCAGGACCATTGTCCGCTGCTGGCTGGCCAGCAATCCGCCGGTCGGGTTCTTGACGGTAGGCTGGGCTGTTGGGAAGTAGATGCTGTGCAGAGACAACCGGGCTTCCAGTTGGACCTGCTCCACCGGCTTCTGGACTTCAACTTCAGCTTTGCTGTCCGCAGTGCCGCCGCGACCATCACTTACGTGGCAGATGACCGTGTACCGGCCAGGAGCCAGTCCTGTGCTGTCAAAGGTTCCGGTGGAACCGGTGCCGCTGACACTACCCTTGCTCGCGTCAAAGGAATAAGTAAGAGGATCGTTGTCCGGATCGCTGCCGGTGGCAGTGACCGTAACTTTTTGTCCCGGGGTAACCGTGCGCGGAGAAGCGGCGCAGGTCACGGTTGGCGGACGGTTCGGACGAGCTTCAATCACCACGTCCGCGCTTGAAGTGGCAGTGCCGCCGCGTCCATCGTCGACTTTGCCGGTGATGGTGTACGTTCCCGGAGCCAAACCTGCCGGGTTCCAGCGAACCTCAGGGCCGTTGCCTTCGATGGTGCCGCCGGTAGCCGACCACGTGTAGGTCAGCGTGTCATTGTCCGGATCAGCAGCCTGCGCCTGCACCACAGATTTGTCGCCAGAGCCTTCAAACATCTTCGCCGGGTTTGGAGCTATCTTGATCGTTGGCGGATGGTTGGCCGGAGGCGGAGGAGGCGGAGGTGTACCGCCACCGAGGCGGACCACAATGCCCGTGGCCGCGCGAATGTTGTTCTGCTTGTTGTCGAAACCGTCGTTGAATTTCGTCAACATGTAATCGGCTTGAATCAGGCGCCAGGCAAAGTGTTTTCCCAGCGTCAGGTCAACGCCGCCGCCAAACGCCGTGGCGAACCCGTTTTGGGTAAACGAATGATTAAAGAAGCTGGTGCCACTGGGCGCGGTATTGGTGGAGTTGACGTGGGCGCCCCCAAACAATACATGGGCAAACGGCGTCCAGCGTTCTCCGCGCTTGGAGAACTGCGGACCAAACAGGAAAGTGGAAATATCAGCGCTCTGGCCGGTTGGCAGATCGCCCACGCGATAGCGGGCAAAATCACCCACCAATCCTAACCAGTGATTCACATTGAAGGCCGCGGCTCCCGTTCCGCCGTGGTTGTGAAAATTTTCCCGCAAAGTGTTTTTCACGTTGAACAGATCAAACGAATATCCACCAAACAATTCCACTTTTGGATAATCGGTGTCAGAACTGGAAGCCATGGGCGTTGGCGCTGACGGGTACAGCATGGACGGATTGCTCCGCAGAACTGCTGCCGGAGCAGCCGTGTTGGTCCACCCAACTGCTGCGTCGGTCGTGGAGCTAGTTGTGTTTTTGGCGGCATCATCAGCTGCATACGCAGACGCCACAAGAAAGAGCCCAAGCACCATTGCTACAACTCGCGCACGAGCGTGCATGTATCCTCCTGAAGCACTAAACCTTGCATTTCAACCGATCATCATACCAAAAACACTTAGGCGCGCTAGCCTACGGGAGTGTGCATCGTATTGCGATCTGGACCGCAGGGCCAACGCTGACCAGCACCCCGCGAACGCGAACGGCGGGCGACGATGTTAAAGTTGACCTGCGATGACGAACAGCGATCTGCTCCAGGAATTGAAATCGTTCATGTCCCAGTCTGTTCCCTACTGGCAAACCCTTGGTCTGGAACTAAAAGAGGTAGCCCGGGGTAGATCAGTATTTGAGGCCCAGGTCCGGCCGGAGTTGATGCAGAGCAAGGTGCTGCACGGCGGCGTGCTGGCTTCCATCGCGGACTCGGCTTGCGCGGTGGCAGCTATTTCCATGGTCTTCCCGGAAAACTACGCCACCACCATCAATCTTCAAGTGGCCTATCTCAAGCCGGTCATCAGTGGAAAGATCCGCGCTGAAGGAAGATGTGTAAAGGCCGGACGCAACGTCATCTTCAGTGAAGCCACGGTTTTCGACGAAAACAACGCCGTGGTGGGAACATGTACTTCGCAACTGCTGGTGATCGCGCGCTAAAGAGACAGGGTTTCGCCGTTCCGGCCTCAGGTCCAGGCCTTAGGTACAGGTACATTTGTGGCATTAGTACGATGCAGATAATGGCATTAGTACATGTCCACGGTTAATCATGGCTAAACCGTGCTAAGCTGTTGATTAGTTAGCAATTTGCGGAACCACCGTATTTGCCCTGCCTTTTGCATGTGTCAGCCAAACACGTTGCTTTCCGCATAAAAATGCCCTATAATAGAGGGTTTTCAAGGCAGATTCTAGGTACGCCCTGGGGCAATCGGGCACAGACGTGCGTTAATCGATTGAATCCAGTGGCCTGTCTCGCGAATCGAATTTGTGTAACACATAGCCTTGTAAGCACTTTTAAGTCATCTAACACATAAAAGGCAGGACCAACAAAATATGGCAAGAAGACGCGGTAATCCGAACTGGTGCAAGCCTGAGCCGATCGGGCCAGTCATCCCCGTTGTTACGTCATTCGAGCAAGCAGTGAAAGAATTCAAACTGACGCCGGACCAGTACATCCGCTCCACTCGTCTCCGTGAGTGGGCACGGCGTAACAAGAATTCCAAATACATTCCTGAACCCCTGTTGGAAGCCTGGGGATTCGAAATTGAATCTACCCTCTAAGCTGAACCCAAGTTTATGGAAGGCCGCCGGTTTCGGCGGCTTTTCCATTTTTAGCGCCCTTCCCGCCTTGCATCTCAACCTGAGCCAGCAGGAGATTCTGGCCATTGCAGTAGGCGCCAGCTTTGCCGCGGGTCTGAATGTCTACGCCACGGTGGCTACGCTCGGCTTGCTCTCGCACGCGCATGTGTTCCAGTTGCCTCCGGCCTTGCACCTTCTAAATTCCTGGGTCGTGATCGCCATTGCTGGCGTGCTTTTCATTTTGGAATTCTTCGCGGACAAAATCCCGGTCTTCGATCTGATTTGGAATGCGCTTAACACTTTTGCTCGAGTACCGGTCGCGGCGCTGCTTTCCTGGGGCGCGACGCAACAGATGTCGCCGGCGATGCAGGTGGCTGTCACGGTGCTCGCCGGGCTGATCGCGCTGGCCGCGCACGGAGGCAAGACCGCCGTCCGCGCCGCGGTAACGCCTTCTCCGGAACCATTCTCGAATATCGCGCTCAGCCTGGGTGAAGACGTGATCGCCGTCGGCCTGACATGGCTGGCTACGCAGCATCCGGTTGCCGCCAGCGTGGTCGTGCTCATCGCGGTGCTTATGGTAGTGGTGACCATCAGGGCCGTTTGGCGGGCCATCAAGCGCCTTTTCAGCAGGGAAAATCTGGAAGCAAAATCTTCTGTTTGACGACTTCACAGGCGGACATTGAGTAACCTCTCCAAGTGGGCAACTCAAGAAAAGTCGAGTAAGCGGTCAGTTTTGACCAGTTTCTTGCCGGACAAATATCCATGATGGGGCATGAAGGTTACGCAGAAGCAGGTACGCAGAGTCCGCTGCCCTACGTGTGGAGCCAAACGCGGCGAGAAATGTGAACTCAGCACCGGACTGCCACGTACCGAACCGCATGGGGACCGGCGCTTGGCTGCGGCGGAAAAATAGCCCGTTGTGGAAAAGCGTAAAAAACCTGCTGCCCAAGTATCGGACGGTGCTCAATTGCGCCAGCGCGTCGCGCCTTTTCATGTCTTTCTAAAAAGCGACTCGACTCATTTCCGCACGTCAAAGGGTTAGGATTAAGGGCAGGTCGATTTATCACATTTAAACGCTTACAGAAGACTAGAATTACAGTCATGAGTTTGGTTGTAGCTAGTAAGAAGATCCGTGAGTTCGACCCCAACACTTTCCTGGCCACCATCGGCGAAGGCCGGAAGAACGTGGCTATTGCGAAGAAGCAAGCCATCTTCGCTCAGGGGGACGCAGCGGACGCCGTTTTCTATATTCAGAAGGGCAGAGTCAAACTCACCGTGGTGTCCACGTCCGGTAAAGAAGCCACAATCGGCATGCTGGGCGAGAAGAATTTCTTCGGAGAAGGCTCACTCGCCGGCCAGCCGTTGCGTATGGGCTCCGCGGGCGCACTCACAGATTGCACTCTCTTGCGAATCGAAAAGAAGGCAATGATGGACGCGCTCCATCGAGAACACTCCCTCTCCGACATGTTTGTAGCGTATCTGCTCTCGCGCAATATCCGTTACGAAGAAGACCTGGTCGACCAACTGTTCAACTCCAGTGAAAAGCGGCTGGCCCGCATTCTTCTATTGCTGGCACATTTCGGCAAGGA
>JANXPR010000040.1 GCA_025357215.1 Acidobacteriaceae bacterium
TCCGCATCTCGATTGATCTGCCAGCCAATCCCAACGGGCAGACTATTTCAGCCCTGCTGGCAAAGATCTTCTTGTTTCGCGCTCTCCGCATGTCAGACGTGGTGCCGGACTACTGGAAGGACTTTCTGGCGACTGAACGAACCCGCGCGGCGGAACGCCAGGAATACCAGGCCGTGATGATGAAGGACATCAAACCCGTGGACGACAACATCACGCCGCCCAAATTGCTCTCCAAGGCCAAGAGCATCGATATTTCGACCAAGCCTTTCCAGGACGTAAACGCCGACACCGTGACTTTGCAGTTCATTGTGGATGCCGCCGGAGGCGTGAAAGACGTGCAGATCACCAAACCTGTGGGCCTGGGCGCCGACGATCCTATTGCCGAAGAAATTGAGCAGTGGAAGTTTGAGCCGGCCGTGAGTAACAACCGTCCGGTGGGCGTGGTGATGTACGCTAAGCGGCTCATTCGTTTTGAGAAACAGCAAGGCATGCCCATGCATCCTTGCCCGCTTTCCACGGACATCAGCCAG
The DNA here is from genome assembly GCA_025357215.1 of Acidobacteriaceae bacterium. GTDB lineage: Bacteria > Acidobacteriota > Terriglobia > Terriglobales > Acidobacteriaceae > Angelobacter. Next base: position 531 of record JANXPR010000040.1, read on the forward strand.
TGCCAGTAAATCGCCCGGCGCATGTTTGAAATCAGATCGGATCAAGCAAGGTCGAGACAACGCGTCAGACAGTGCTGGCGTAAAGTACGGGCTCTGGCGGTTGGCGTCTAACGTATAATAAAGAGTTTGAAACTATTTCGGTGAGGCATTCTGGCAATGGCACAGTCGGTAATCGCGAGTAATCCCGCGCTCAAGGAAGTTTACGCACAGCTGAAGACGCGCATGGAAAAAGCCGTGGAAGACTTCCGCACCAACCTGGCGGCGGCGCGCACTGGACGCGCGAACGTACACATGGTGGATTCCGTCCGCGTCCCCTATTACGGTTCGGAGATGCCGCTGAACCAGGTGGCCAACGTGCACGTGCCGGAAGCACAGTTGATTACCGTGCAGCCGTTTGATCCCAGCATCATGGCGGAAATCGAAAAAGCCATCCGCGGCGCCGGCCTGGGTCTGAACCCGATGAACGACGGCAAGATGATCCGCATTCCCGTGCCACCTCTCACGGAAGAACGCCGCAAAGACATGGTAAAGCACCTGCACAAGATTCTTGAGGACCACCGCACGGCCGTGCGCAACATCCGGCGTGACGGCAATGACGCCATCAAGAAAGCCATGAAAGACAAAAAAATCAACGAAGACGACGAAAAGAAATCCCTGGATGAAGTCCAGAAGCTGACCGATGCGGAAATCAAGAAGATGGAAGAGATGTCCGCGGCAAAAGAAAAAGAATTGATGACGGTTTAGTTTTCGGCGGCTCAATTCGCAAGAACCTAAGTATGTAAGAACCTAAGCATTGGCATAAGGAAAGGCCCGGTGGAAGCCGGGCTTTTGTCTTTTGAACGAACCGTTTGCGGAGAAAATCCACCTGCAAACGAGCCGTTTGCATGGGTAATAGTTAGGTAATATTTACTTCCCCGCCTTGCAGTGCCACAATCCTCAGCTATGCTCACGTTCTAGAGTTGGGTTCTCTGACTAGCAAAGGTTGTTGGCAAAAAAACCATGGCCGAATCAAGTCCAGAAACTAACATCGCATCCACAGATCGCCAAGCAAACGCCTCGCAGACGAACGCCCCACACACCGAGTTCCCTGAGCAACAAGCGATTGACCCCAAGTGGCGGCGCAGTTTCTGGGCGCTGATCATCACCCAGTTCCAGGGCGCGTTCAGTTTAAATGTTCTGCGCTACCTGCTTTCGTTCATGGTGCTGGGTCTGGCATTGGACGAAGGCCACAGAAATTCCCTGGCGTCTCTGATTTCGCTTCTGTTTTTCATTCCGCTGGTGTTGTTCAGCATGGCTGGCGGATTTCTTGCCGACCGTTTCAGCAAGCGACGCGTGACCATGGCCACCAAGGTCATTGAAATCGTCGCGATGGTCGTCGCTATCTTTGCGTTGACGGCTGCGCAGCAACAGCGCCTTGCCCATATTCAGGTGGCGGACCTCTGGCGCGATCCCGGAATGTTGTTCACCCACTTTCCGCTACCGCTTGTAGTCTTGTTCGTGGTCGCGATGCAGGCGGCGTTGTTTGGTCCGTCAAAGTACGGGCTGCTACCGGAAATCCTTCCCGAGAAATGGCTGTCATGGGGCAACGGCATCATTGAACTGGGAACGTTTCTGGCCATCATCTCCGGAGCCATGGCTGCCGGATGGATCGCGCAGACATTTCAAGGGCACGAATCCTACGCGGGCATGATTCTTGTGGGGCTGTCTGTTCTCGGATTGCTGAGCAGCCTGGCGATTGGCAAAGTTCCCGCAGCGGCGCCAACGAAAAAGTTCCGCGCCAACTTCCTGGCTGAACTCTGGGAACAAATGCGGCTGATGCGTACGGACCGTCCGCTGTGGCTGGCAGTACTGGGCAATACGTTTTTCTGGTTCCTCGGCACGTTGTTTCTGCAAACCGTTTTGGTGTTTGGCAAGGACGTTTTGAATTTGAGTCCCGCGCGCATTGCTCTTCTGGACGCCGGCTTGGCGATAGGCATTGGTTTGGGCTCAGTGCTGGCCGGATATCTTTCCGGAAACAAAATCGAATACGGCTTGATCCCGCTGGGCGCGCTGGGCATGACGGTGATGGCCGCGCTCGTGGGCGCGGTGCCGCACACTTTTTATTCCGCGCTTACGGTGCTTGCTGGACTGGGAATTTTTGGCGGCTTGGTGGCCGTGCCCATCAACGCCATGATCCAACATCGTCCTGCGCCGGACAACAAAGGCGGTATCATTGCCGCCGCGAACCTGCTGTCGTTCATTGCCGGCGCCGCTGCTTCCGGAATGTATTTTGGACTTACGCGTTACGGCCATTTGCATTCGCCGGGAGTGTTCGTGGCCGGAGCTGCGTTCACGCTGGCCGGAACGGTTTGGGTCCTTTATCTCTTGCCGGACTGGTTCTTGCGCCTGCTGCTGTTCTTCCTCACACACACCATCTACCGGATCAAAGTCATCGGCCGCGACAACATCCCGGAAAAAGGCGGCGCGCTGCTGGTCTGCAACCACATGTCGTTCGTGGACGTGGCGCTGCTCATCGCATCGACTGACCGGCCCATTCGCTTCCTGATGTTCCAGACAATATACGACCAGCCCTTGATCAAGCCGTTTGCGAAGATGATGGGCGCGATTCCTATTTCGTCCGAGTTGCGGCCGCGCGAGATGATCCGGTCGTTGCGAACGGCGAGTGACGCCATCCGCAACGGCGAAGTTGTCTGCATCTTTGCCGAAGGCCAGATCACGCGCACCGGACAGATGCTGCCATTTCGTCGCGGACTGGAACGCATCATGAAAGGTGTGGAAGCGCCGATCGTGCCCATCAATCTCCACGGTGTTTGGGGCAGTGTGTTCAGCTTTGAGCGCAACCGCTTCTTGTGGAAGGTCCCGCGGCGTATTCCGTATCCCGTGACCGTCAGCTTTGGTAAGTGGCTGCCAGCGAGTACGCCAGCCGTTGAAATTCGTCGCGCGGTGCAGGATTTACAGTCCGCCGCTTTTGCCGCCGACTACAAACCGAATCGCACTCTGGACAAAACTTTTGTCCACACGTGCCGCCGCTATCCGTGGCGTTTTGCCGCCGCGGACGGACGCGTACCTAAAGTCAGCTTTGGCGGCATGCTGACCAAGGCCATCTTTGTCACGCGACGGCTGAAGTCAATCTGGAAAGACCAGGAAATGGTCGGCATTCTTTTGCCGCCTTCCGTCGGCGGAGCGCTGGTGAACTATGCAGCAGCGCTGCTAGGACGCGTCCCGGTGAACCTGAATTACACGGCGAACAACGAGGTGCTGGCTTCGTGCGCGCAGCAGTGCAATCTACAGACGGTGATCACGTCGAAAGCTTTTCTTGAGCGCTTCCCGGCAATGCAGATTCCGGGCAAGACCATCATCCTGGAAGATGCACTGGATTCGCCGCGTCTGGGCGAAAAGCTTGCAGCATTCTTTCTCGCATGGACGTTCCCGTATCGCTGGCTAAAGCGCGCGCTCGGCGCCAAGCCGCAAGGCGCGGAAGACCTGGCCACGGTGATCTTTTCCAGCGGCAGCACCGGCGACCCCAAGGGCGTGATGCTCACGCACTACAACATTGATTCCAACATCCGCCAGGTCACTCAGGTCTTTATGCTGCACGGGAAAGATAAAGTCCTGGGCATTCTGCCGTTCTTCCATTCGTTTGGATTCACGGCCACGCTCTGGATGCCCGTGGCCCACGGCATCGGCGTGGTATTTCATCCCAACCCGCTGGACGCAAAATCCATCAGCGCGCTGGTTTCCAAATACAGCGTCACGTTCCTGGTGGCTACTCCCACATTCTTGCAAGCCTACATGCGGCGATGCTCGCCGGAACATTTCGGCAGCTTGCACTATGTAATGGTAGGAGCGGAAAAACTACCGGAGCGAGTTGCGCTGGCGTTTGAAGATATTTTTGGGATCCGTCCGCTGGAAGGCTACGGCTGCACGGAGTGTTCACCGGTGGTTTCAGTCAACGGACGCGACTTCCGCGCTCCCGGCTTCCGCCAAGTCGGCGCGCGCCGTGGGACCATCGGCCATCCACTGCCCGGAGTCAGCGTGCGCGTTGTCGATCCGGAAACTCTCCAGCCGATGCCTGCAGGCAAGCCAGGCATGCTGTTGGTGAAAGGTCCGAACGTGATGAAAGGTTATCTGGGCCGTCCGGAGAAGACGGCGGAAGTCCTCAAAGACGGCTGGTACACCACCGGCGACATCGCCAACATCGGCGAAGACGGATTCCTTACCATTACTGATCGTCTTTCGCGCTTCAGCAAGATCGGCGGTGAAATGGTCCCGCATATCAAAGTTGAAGACAAGTTGCACGAACTGGCCGGGGCCACCGAACAAGTCTTTGCCGTGGCCGCTGTCCCCGACGAGAAAAAAGGCGAACGCCTGGTTGTGCTGCATACGCTCAGCGATGAAAAGCTTGCGCCGGTTCTGGAAAAACTTGCCGGCAGCGATCTGCCTGCGCTATGGAAGCCGCGCAAAGACCAGTTCTTTCACCTGGACGCGCTACCCTATCTCGGCACCGGCAAACTCGATTTACGCGCAATGAAATTGAAAGCAGCAGAATTGGCAGGGGCGCCGGCGTAGTCGCACGCAACTGCGAATCAAAAAATGAACAGCCATTCATTTTAATCACGTTTGCCGTGAACTTTACTTCTCCGCTGTTTACATCCGGCAAGAGTAATGCCAGAATAACCGCCGGCCTACCCCCGAATATTAACGGCCCCTTCATGTCCACCACCGGAACCATCAGCGGAGGCGAGCTCCCCCGGCAATCCATGCTGGTTCGATTGGTCATTGCGCTGCCCAACTGGGGACTGCGCGTGGCCCTCTGGGTACTCACCCGGGTCGTCTATCGGATCAAAATCCTGGGCAAGGAAAACATTCCGCACAAAGGCGGGGCGATGCTGGTTTCCAACCACATGTCGTTCGTGGACGTGGTGTTGATCGGCGCGGCAGTGAACCGGCCCATACGCTTCCTGATGTTTCGCGACGTGTATGACAATCCCCTGATCAAACCGTTTGCGTTGCTGCTGCGGGCGATTCCGATTCCCACGGAGATGCGTCCGCGGGATATTATTCGCGGGTTCCGCGTGGCCAGTGACGCCATACGCGCCGGAGAACTGGTTTGCGTGTTCGGCGAAGGCCAGATTACCCGTACCGGCTCGATGCTCCCGTTCCGCAAAGGCATGGAGCGCATCGTCCGCGGGCTGGACGCACCGATCATCCCCGTGAACCTGCACGGCGTCTGGGGAAGCATTTTCAGTTTTGAACGCGAACGCTTTCTGTGGAAAGCTCCGCGCCGCATGCCCTATCGCGTGACGGTGAGCTTTGGTAAATGGCTGCCGTCTTCGGCCACTACATCGGAAGTCCGCCGCGCGGTGCAGGAATTGCACGCGGCCGCCTTTGAAGCCGACCGCACCGCCAATCAGACGCTGGATCGCGCGCTGATACGCACCGGACGCCGCTACGCGCTACGTTTTTGCATGGCCGACGCGCGCTTCCCCAAAGTCAGCTTTGCGGACATGCTGTTGAAGCTTATCTTCGTCACGCGGCGCATACGTTCGCACTGGATAGACCAGGAAATGGTGGGCGTGTTGCTTCCGCCGTCGGCCGGAGGCGCGCTCGTCAACTTTGCCGCCACGTTGCTGGGCAAGGTCCCGGTGAATTTGAATTACACCGCCAGTACGGAAGTCCTGGAATCCTGCGCGCAACAATGTAATTTGAAGACGGTGGTCACTTCCAAGCTGTTCATGGAGAAGCTGGCGGCCATCAATAAGATTGAAGTGCCGGCGCAAACCCTTTATCTGGAAGACGTGCTGGCCGGCCCCAAGACCACGGAAAAGCTGGCGGCATTGTTCATCGCGTTCTTTCTGCCGTACACGCTGCTCAAACGCGCTCTGGGCGCGCGGAAGCGGACGACCGAAGACCTGGCCACCATCATCTTCTCCAGCGGAAGCACCGGCGACCCCAAGGGCGTAATGCTTTCGCACCACAACGTGCTGGCCAACATCCGGCAGATGACGCAGGTGTTTTCCTTTACCAGCGAAGACAAGCTGCTAGGCATCCTGCCGCTCTTCCACGCTTTTGGTTTCACCGTGACCATGTGGCTTCCGGCGACGTACGGCATCGGCGTGGTGTTCCATCCCAGTCCGCTCGACGCGCAGATCATCGGCGAGCTCACGAGCAAGTACAAAGCCACGTTCCTGATTGCCACGCCCACATTCCTGCAGGCCTACATGCGGCGTATCCCGAAAGAGGATTTCGCCAGCCTGCGCTGCGTGCTGGTCGGCGCGGAAAAACTTTCTGAACGCGTGGCCCACGCTTTTGAAGATACGTTTGGCGTGCGTCCTCTGGAAGGATATGGCTGCACGGAGTGCGCTCCGGTGGTCGCGGTCAACATCTTCGACTTCCGCGGACACGGCGTTCACCAGCGCGGTGGGCGTCCGGGGACCATTGGCCATCCTCTGCCGGGCGTGAGCGTGCGCATTGTTGATCCCGATACCGGCCAGCCTTTGCCCGCCAACACTCCGGGCATGCTGCTGGTGCGCGGACCGAATGTGATGCAGGGTTATCTAGGACGTCCGGAAAAAACCAGTGAAGTTTTGAAAGACGGCTGGTACACCACCGGGGACATTGCCGCCGTGGCTGAAGACGGGTTCCTTACCATCACCGACCGCCTCTCGCGTTTCAGCAAGATCGGCGGAGAGATGGTTCCGCACGTGAAAGTGGAAGAGACGCTGCACGAAATCGCGGAAACGGCCGAACAGATTTTTGTGGTCTCCGCGGTGCCCGACGAAAAGAAAGGTGAGCGCCTTATCGTTCTGCATACGCTCACCGATGCGCAACTTGCACCCATCCTGGCCAAGCTCGCCGAATCCGATCTGCCTGCTCTATGGCGCCCTCGCAAAGACCAGTTCTTCCACGTGGACGCCCTACCTTATCTGGGCACCGGCAAGCTCGACCTGCGCGCGCTGAAAATTCGTGCCTACGAAATGGCGACGCCGGTGGCGAGTTAGCAAATAGCAATTGGCAAATAGCCAAACCGCTCAACCACAAAGGACACGAAGTATCACGAAGGCGCGGACGAGAAAACGGCCTTTGTGTTCCTTCGTGTCCTTGGTGGTTAGAACAGCCGTTAGCCATTCGCTCTTGCTTTTGGGTTTAGAGCCAATGGCTCGGTGCTTCTTGGTTGCGGTTTTGGTTTGGCTAATTGCTAAGTGCAGCTAAGTGCCAATTGCTAATTGCCTTTCTCACCAGACTGTCCGCAGCAAGACACACACGCTCGACATATAATGGACGCATGAAGAAAGTGGTTCGTGCCGTTTGCCCGCATGATTGTCCTGACGCTTGTGGAGTCCTGATCACCGTGGAAGGCGATCGCGCCACCAAGATTCAGGGTGACCCGGCGCATCCGGTCACGCAGGGATTTTTATGCGCCAAGGTCACCAAGTACCTGGACCGCGTTTACTCGCCGGACCGCGTTCTGTATCCGATGCGGCGCAACGCGCCAAAAGGAAAAGGCAAGGGCGACGCCTCTGACTTCACGCGCATCTCCTGGGATGAAGCGCTCAACGAAATTGCCGCGCGGTTGAAAAAAACTTCTGACGAATTTGGGCCGGAATCGATTCTTCCTTACTCTTACGCCGGCAACATGGGCGTGCTGGGCTACGCCGGCATGGCGTTCCGTTTTTTTCATCGCCTGGGTGCGTCGCAACTGAATCGCACGATCTGCGCCACCGCGGGCGCAGCCGGCAACATGTCCGTTACGGGACGCAACATAGGCACGGAGCCGCAACAGTTTGCAAAATCGAAGTACATCATTGCGTGGGGCGCAAATATTCACGGGACAAACATCCACCTGTGGCCGTTCATCGAACAGGCGCGCCAGAACGGCGCCAAGTTAGTCGTCATCGATCCCTATGTCACGCGTACGGCCAAAGCCGCGGACTGGTACCTGCCGATCAATCCCGGCACGGACGTAGCTCTGGCCCTGAGCTTGATGCACGTGATCATCAACGAGAGCCTGCATGACGCCGATTACGTGAACAAGTACACCGTAGGCTTTGAGCAACTCAAACAGCGAGTACAGGAATATCCGCCGGAAAAAGTTGCCGTGTGGACCGGAATCTCCGCCGATGACATTCGCAAGCTGGCGCGCGAGTACGCGACTTCGAAGCCGGCGGCAATCCGCGTGAACTATGGCGTGCAGCGCGCGGAAAATGGAGGCTCCGCGGTGCGGGCCATCGCCATGCTGCCGTGCATCACGGGATCGTGGAAAGAAGTGGGCGGCGGGCTGATGCTTTCCCTCAGCGGAGCGTTCGCAATGAACAACGCGGCCCTGGAACGTCCTGACCTGATGGCCAAGAGTCCGCTGGGGCGCGGCGCACGCATGCTCAACATGGTGGAACTGGGTTCAGCGCTCAATATCCTAAACGATCCGCCGGTGAAAGCCGTATTTGTATTCAACTCAAACCCCGCCGTGGTGGCGCCGGACACCAACGCGGTAGTCCGCGGGTTCTCCCGGCCCGATTTATACACGGTGGTGCACGAGCAATTCTTTACTGACACCACGCGCTTTGCGGACATTGTTTTGCCGGCAACAACGTTCTTTGAACATAAAGATCTGACCAAGGCTTACGGGCATACGTTTGTCCAGGTATCAAACCAAGCGATTGCGCCGCTGGGGGAGTGCCGCTCCAATCACGAAGTCTTCTCTGACCTTGCCGTGCGCATGGGCTTTACCGAACCGTGCTTCCGCGAAACCGTGGACGAAATGATTGACCTGGCGCTAAAACCGGCCAGCGGCAATCCCAAGCTCGACGGATGGCTCAGCGGCATCACCAGGGAACGGCTGGAAAAAGAAGGCCACGTGCGGTTGAACTTTGGCGTCGGCGACGAGCCTTTTCTCCCATACGCGCAGGGCGGCTTCTTTACTCCCAGCGGCAAAGCTGAACTTTACAGTGAAATGCTGGCCAGCCAGGGACTGGACCCGCTTGCATCTTTCGTCGCGCCCAATGAGTCGCGCCACTCGGAAATGGCCAAGACGTTCCCTCTTGAACTGCTGTCACGCAAAGCGGACAATTTCCTGAACTCCAGCTTCTGCAACGTTGATTCGCTCAAAAAGATGGAAAGCCCGGACCTGCTGGAGATCCACACGCACGACGCGCAGCGTCGCGGAATTCGTGAAGGCGATTGGGTCCGAGTATTCAATGACCGCGGCGAAGTACGCCTGAAGGCTCGGGTCAACGGATCGGTGGCCCAAGGCGTGGTGGCCGCGCGGCTGAATTGGGCGGCGCTGGCGCCAGACGGCAAGTGCATCAACGTGCTCACCTCGGAGACGCTTACCGACCTGGGTGAAGGCCCGGCTTTCTACTCGTGCCTGGTGGAAGTCGCGCCCATAGAAGCAGCCCAAGCAGGCGGGGACGACTAAACCGCCGAAAAATCCCTCAAAAAATCCTGCAAGTTTCCGCAGGAACGCCGTTCTGTGTCCACGGAGCAGACCGTCTTTTTTTCAAGGGAATTTGGCTTATAACGGC
>JANXPR010000056.1 GCA_025357215.1 Acidobacteriaceae bacterium
CTGCTGGGCCAGGTGGCACTAGCACTCGGAGACCTCGCGGCGGCGGAACAGCACTTCACACACGCTTGCCAGGCCAATCCGCGCGCCGCGAATGTTTGGTTTCTGCGCGGTTACATCGCATGGAAGCGGCAGGACTTCCGGCGAGCCTCAGAAATGTTAACCGCTGCGCGCAGCGCAAGAGGGCGTGATTGGAAGCCGGCCGGTGCTGCACTCGAAGGTGACGTGCAGCATCGTATGTACAACGAATCCGGATTCCTGAATGTGTTCGAAAAGCAATGGGATGGCTCCCCGGAACCCGCGCATTCCTTCGATCAACTGGATCTATATCTGCGCCGCTTCCGGTGAGAGGCGAAACTGAGCCACGGCTCCGAGAGCCGATAAGCAGATGATGTCATCTCCATTGGCAGGGCATCTTATTGCTCAATCGCCTACCGGAGAATGACAAAAGTTTTGCAGCGAGAGTCTTCTGCTATGAGATAATAGATAGCGTGAAGGATTGTCCGACGATCATCCAGGGCGGCATGGGCGCAGGCGTTTCAAGTTGGCGGCTCGCGCGGGTAGTATCCCAACTCGGCCAACTCGGAGTAGTTTCCGGTACGGCCCTGGATCAGATCCTGGCCAGGCGATTGCAAGACGGCGATCCCGGCGGGCACATGCGCAACGCCCTGGATCATTTTCCTTTCCGCAAAATGGCGCAGCGCATTTGGGAAACGTACTTCCTCCCCAGCGGCAAGCCTGAAAGCCAGTCCTACAAGACTCTGCCGAAGCATTCCAAGGACAATCCTCGCGAGATCATCGAGCTGTGTATTGTTGCCAACTTTGTCGAGGTATTTCTCGCCCGCGAAGGCCACAACTATCCTGTAGGCATCAACTACCTGGAGAAAATTCAGCTTCCGCATCTTCCGTCCTTATACGGCGCCATGCTCGCCGGTGTTGGCTACGTCCTCATGGGCGCGGGCGTCCCGCTGAAGATTCCTGGCGTGCTCGATCGTTTTGCCAATCACGAATCCGCAACCTATCCCCTGCACGTTACCGGCGCGCAGGACGGTGATGACACGACATTGGGCTTTGTTCCGCGAGAATTCATGGAGTGCGATCTTCCGCCTCTGTCCCGCCCAAAGTTTATTGCCATCGTCGCTTCCAACACCCTGGCCACAACCATGTTGAAGAGAGCCAACGGCAGGGTGGACGGATTTGTCGTCGAGGGGCCCACTGCTGGCGGCCACAACGCGCCGCCTCGCGGGAAACTCCAGTTCGATGAAGCTGGCGAAGCGATTTACGGAGAACGCGACCGGGTTGACTTGGCAAAGATACGCGAACTGGGTCTGCCGTTCTGGCTCGCTGGAGGATACGGCGCCCCGGAAAAGCTGCGCGAAGCCCTGTCCGCCGGAGCCGCAGGCATTCAGGTAGGAACCGCGTTTGCGCTTTCCGCGGAGTCGGGATTACGGGACGACTACAAGCAAGCGCTCCTGGAAAAAGTGATCTCCGGAGATGCCTGCGTGGTCACGGACTGCCTGGCCTCTCCCACGGGTTTCCCGTTCAAGGTCGCGCAGTTGGAAAGCTCCTTGTCCGAAGACGAAGTCTACTTGGACAGGCCGCGCATCTGCGATCTTGGCTATCTCCGCGAGGCCTACAGAACTGCCGACGGTAGGATTGACTACCGCTGTCCCGGGGAGCCGGAGTCAATATATGTGTCAAAGGGTGGCAAGCCAGAGGACGCTGCGGGGAGGAAGTGCCTCTGCAATGCGCTGGTGGCAACGATTGGACACCCCCAGGTACGAAGCAGTAAGTACAAGGAGCAAGGTTTGGTGACCTCCGGGAATGACTTGCCCGGAATCAAACGCTTCCTCCCGGAAAGTGGCTCGACCTACAGCGCTGCGAATGTGGTGATGGAACTGATGGCAGGTTGCGAGGCTGGGTTGTGACATCTCTTATTTTTATCGATCTTTGCGCAGCACGCGCACCACATGACCCCCCGAAGCTTGCTCCAATTTACTAGATCTCTTCGGTCTAGCTTAGCTCCGGCAAGTTCTGATTGAATCGGTCACTCGGCTGTTAACCGAAGGGTTGTCGATCCGTGGAGATTCTCGCGGGGGCGTGTTACTGCTGTTCTCTGTGCGAGCCAGCAATCACGAGTTCCCCCAGTTGTGCTGCTGTGCACAGACTGTGCACGAATCACACGTTTTCACTGCATTAGGGTTCGCTTTGAGCGAAAAGCAGATTCCCCAAATTGTTGAAAACATTGGAAACCAAGATAGGGAAGAGAGTTATTAGAGAGGAATCCGATGCTTTGCAAGCAGATGGTCGCCGGTTCGATCCTGGCCACGTCCACCAACCATCTGCCGGCAATTTCAATCACTTGCTAATTCAGCCTTTGGCCGACTTCCGCGAGTTTGGAAACAATAAGGACTCCAACTGATTCAGGGCTTGGCTCGGAGCACTTCCGCCGGCATGGGTCTACACCTGAAGCGTGGTCGTCATGTGCGAAAGGCCGAGCTGTGCTTGAGCTGTTCGGTCCACAACTCAAACAGAAGCGCGCACTTCAAGATGAAAACGGCCCGATACTCTCGGTAGACGTCAATAAGCACCTGGCATATGCAACATGCGGGAGACACCGAGACGAACTTGGCCAAGCGATTGCTGACTGCAGATATGGCTGGATGTCCGGGGATTTCTGAAGCAAAAATGAGACGGACCCGTCTGCTAGCCCTGAGTTGTCGAAGGCTCACGCCCGCTGGGACTCGAAGCAACCAGTTGCTCGTTGGACTCGAAATGGTAGGATGTGCTCATCCGGGATGCATCGCTACACTTGGTTGTGCGCATTCTCACTTCTACTGGTCATGCGGCTTGATGCGGTTACACAACGCACCTTGCCGGATGGCTACACTCGACGTGCGTGGCAGACCCAGGATGGACTTCCGGAGAACACGGTACAAGCGTTTGCCCAAACACCGGACCATTACCTCTGGATCGGGACGAGCGGCGGACTGGTGCGATTTGACGGTGCAAAATTCCTTGCGTTTGACCGCGGAAACACCCCAGAGATACACGAGAACAGCATCTTCTGCCTGACTGTTTCACGCGATGGGAGCTTGTGGGCAGGTACGGATGGGGGCGGTTTGGTGCGTTACAAGAAGGGTGTTTTTCAGG
>JANXPR010000058.1 GCA_025357215.1 Acidobacteriaceae bacterium
GCTGCCGGGCGCATCCGCCGTACTTCTTTATTACTCCAACCGGATTGACGATGTTGACCACTCAGAGTTTTTTTATTGGCGCATCAAGATATTCAACGATGCAGGCAAGCGCTACGCGAACGTTGAAATCCCCATGTCGGAAAAGACGGAGATCCAGGAACTGCTGGCGCGGACCATCCATCCGGACGGCAGCGTTGTGGAATTTACGGACCGTCCTTTTGAAAAGACCGTTTTCCGGGTAAGGGGCGCGCGCGTGAGGGTGCAGGCGTTGACCCTGCCCCAAGTTACCGCGGGCAGCATTATCGAATACAAATACCGGTTGCACTTTGGCAACAAAGGCCTGATCCATCACGCATGGGCGGTGCAACACGATCTGTTTCTGGTCAAAGGCAAATTCCAGTTCCGTTATGAAAAGCGCCAGACCGTCCGCTGGCTGCCGGCCAAAGGACTGAACAAGACGCCCGAATACGACGACAAAGAGGGCGGTTACCACATGGAAGTGGAAAACGTGGCGGCGTTTGAAGCGGAAGAGCAGATGCCTCCGGAAGATGGCTACAAGCTGGACGTAAAGTTTTTCTACGCGCCGCCTTTCATGAGTTCGCCGACGTCGTATTGGTATGAGACCGGGAAGTATTGGGCGCGCGGCGTGGATTATTTCATTGGCGACCACCACGACGGCAAAGACAGCAAGGAAACGAAGGAAATGAAAGCCGCGGCGTTGGAAACCATTGGGAATGAAACCGATCCGGAGAAAAAACTGCGCAAGCTGTACGCCCGCGCGCAATCCGTGCGCAATCTTTCCTATGAACGGCACCGCACGGAAAACGAACAGAAGAAAGAAGACCTGAAGGACCCTAAAACAGTCACGGACATTCTGAAACATGGGTACGCCACGCGCAACGGCATCACGATGCTGTTTGTGGCCCTGGCTCGGGGCGCGGGATTCACGGCGTCAGTGGCTTTTGTTTCCAGCCGCGAAGACCGGTTATTCGATCGCGAAATACTTTCCTTCTGGCAACTGGATTCGGAGATCGCGCTGGTCAAGTTCAATGGGAAATCCGTTTTCCTCGATCCGGGCACGCGGTTTTGTCCGTACGGCCTGATGCGCTGGATGCGTACGGGGACCGCGGCCATGGACATGCGTGATCCGGGCAACCTGATCAACACGCCGGGCGCGGGCGCGGAGTCGGCCACTATCTTCCGGACTGCTGACCTCAAATTGGACACCGAGGGCGCGGCGAAAGGCCAGATATGGGTGGAGTATGGAGGCGCTGAAGCGCTGGAGCGGAGGATTTCCGCCTTGTCAACGGATGACGCCGGCCGCAAGAAAGAGATTGAAGAAGAAGTAAAACAGTGGTTGCCGGTGCACAGCAAAGCCGAAGTCACGGACGTGGTGGGCTGGGAAGATAGCGACCATCCGTTGACCGCGTTGCTGAATATTGAGGTGCCAGAGTTTGCTTCGTCCGCCGGCAACCGCCTGTTGGCGCCATTTGCCTTGTTCCAGCCCAAGAGGACGCATCTGCTCAAGAGCGGGCCGCGAAAGTATCCCATCTATTTCCACTACGCGTTCACCGAAAAAGACCATGTGAGCCTGGAGATGCCGGAAGGCTATTCGGCGGAAACGCTGCCGCCAGCGCAGACCGCCAAAACCACTTACGCGGCGTATCAGAGCTCGGCCAGTTCCGCGGGGAAACGCGTGCAACTGGAACGGTCACTACTGTTCAACGGAGTATTCCTGCAGCCGGAACGTTACGCTGAACTGCGCGAATTTTTCGGCAAAGTCCAGACAGCGGACGAATCGCAAAGCGTGCTGCATGAGGGAGCCGCGCCGGCAAGTCCGGAAAAGAAATAATTCATCGCGCCAAAGCGCGCCGGCCTGGCAGCCAGGTTGAAATCCGAGGAGAACTAATCATGCCAACGAAATGGGTGCTGTGTGCGTGGCTGTTGCTGAGCGCGGCTGCGCCGTGCCTGGCGTCAGGCGGCGAAGATGACTGGATTCCCGTGACGCCGCAGGACCTTCAGTTGAAAGAAGTCCCGGGAAATCCAGGCGCCTCGGCCGTCCAACTCTATTACGCGCACCGCGTGGACTACACCAACGGCAAAGGTGAATTTTTCTATCACCGCATCAAAATACTCTCCGATGCCGGGAAGAAGTACGGTGACGTGGAAGTGATCGGTTTATCCAGAACGGTGAAGGACCTGAAAGCGCGGCTGGTCCGGCCGGATGGCACGATTGTTGACTTCAAGGACAAGCCTTTTGAAAAGACCGTGGTGAAGACCCGAGGCTACAAAGTAAAAGCCAAAGCGCTTACTCTGCCAGAAGTCACCGTGGGCAGCATTGTGGAATACAAATACTGGCTGCGCGGCGATGAGTTCTACGTGTATGACACGGAATGGATCATTGAACACGATCTCTTCACCGTGAAAGAACAGTTTTCGTTTAAGTACTCCGGCAACAATGAACTGGTCTATGTGACTTCTCCAGGCGTGCCACGGCAGCCGTCAGTCCCTAAACGTGGCGTTGCGGAACTGGAACTGGAAAACGTTCCGGCTTTCCGGGCCGAAGAACATATGCCTCCGGAAGAAAACTACAAGATGCAGGTGCGTTTTTTCTTTGCCAAGGAGACCCGCGGGTCGCCCGACCGGTACTGGCAGGAACTGGGGAAAATGCTGGCTACCAAGATCGAAATGTTCGGCGGCAACCATAAGGAAGTACGAGACGCCGCAGCCGAAGCCGTGGGCACGGAAACTGATCCGGAAAAACGGCTGCGCAAACTCTACGACCGCGCACAGCAGATCAGAAACCTTTCCTATGAGCGCACCCGCACGGAAGTGGAACAAGACAAGGACAAAATCAAGGCCAATGAGAACGTGGCCGATGTGCTGAAGCACGGCTACGGTACGCGCCGCGACATCACGCAACTGTTTGCGGCCATGGCCAAGGCGTCCGGCTTTGACGCCGCGGTGTTGCCGGTTAGCAGCCGACGCGAGCGTTTCTTTGAGAAAAGCGTGCTCTCCGTTTCGCAAGTAGATTCTGAAGTGGTGGGCGTGCAGTTGAATGGAAAAGAGATTTTTCTGGATCCCGGCACGCGGTTCTGTCCGTTCGGACTCATTCGCTGGATGAACACGGCCACCACGGCCCTGCGCACCGACAAAAACGGTGGAACGCTGGTTACCATACCTTCCACCGCGCCGGCCAAGGCCATAACCGCCCGGACGGCGGTGCTGAAACTGGCCGATGATGGCGGATTGAGCGGCGAGATCACCGTGGAGTTCAAAGCCGGCGAAGCATTGGAACACCGCCTGGAAGCCCTGCAAACCGATGAAGCGGGACGCAACAAAGACCTGGAAGACGAAGTGCGCGCCTGGCTGCCGGCCGGCGCAACCGCCAAATTGAGCGACTCACAAGGGTGGGAGGGAACGGACACGCCTTTGACCGCGCGCGTCCACGTGGATGTTCCAACGTTTGCTTCGATGGCAGGAAAACGCGTTCTTATGCCGGCGTATCTTTTTCAGCAACCGCAACAATACAGGCTTACAGGGAGTTCGCGGAAATATCCGGTGTACTTTCCTTACCCATTTGTGGAGACAGACAAAGTGACCATCACAGTGCCGCAAGGTTACACGGTGGAGAACCTGCCGAAGCAGGCGGACGTCAAAGCGGATTTTGCCCGCTATCAAATCATTAACCAGTGGAACGCAGGGACTCTGGTGACGCAACGCGTGCTGGTGATGGGTGGAAACTATTTCGACGTCCCGACATATCCGGCGCTGAAGGATTTTCTAGGGAAGGTCCTGGGTAGCGATCAGGAGCAAGCTGTTTTTGTTGCGGCAGGCGACAAGGGGAATTGAGGGGCTGGGATAGGTTCTTAGGCATGAAGACACTACAGGCTTTGTTCCTATTGGCCATGATGTTAACCGCGCTCGGCGGTTCAGCGCGTCCTGCTGGTCCGCAAGGCGGTGGGACGATTTGTGTTTTGCCGAATCCTGCCGAACCGCCGACCAGAATTTCGCCGGGAGGCGAGTACGATCCCGCAACGCCCATCCTGCGAATTGATCAGCAGAAGGCGGTTCCCTGGCCGCATAAGGAAACGGTGTTGAACTTCGGCGCTGAAATAGAAACAAGGATCTGCGAATGAAACGATTCGCTTGGTCGGCATTCGGGATGATGGCTTGTCTAGCATTGGTATGGTTCTTTTTCATAAGGATTCCGCCTGCGGAGCCGGGATCTGGACGTGGCGCCGATGCATTCTGCCTTGATCTACTGGCAAAGAAAAGCCATCGGGAAGCATTGTCGTGGGTGAGTGAGTCGAATGCCGGGGATTTTCGGACGGTGGGAGAACAAAGTCCCGCTGAATCGTTGAAAATCGTGAAACGGCTCTACACTAATGGTGCCAAAAAAGTTTGGGCTGTTGATCTCGAGATTTACCCTGGAGAAGGCCAGTCAACGAACATTTTGATTGTTGAATTACCTGATCAGAAAGAACTACGAGCGAACTTGTTCCTTTTGGAAGCCCGATGTGCTGCAAGTGGCGGGTTTGACCCAGTGAGCGATGATGGGCAACACTACATGTTCCTATATAAATTCAAGCTGCCGCTCCATTTCTAAGCGTACCCACGAACCGGGCCCGTTCCAAGGTTACTTGCCCCTGCCTTGCACCTCTTCTATCATGAGGTGGTTACGCGCAAAGCGATATATAAGGTGGCCGTGAGTTCTCCTATGGCAGATCAAACCAAGAAAAAAGTTCAGGGCGGCATTGCGGAAACACCCATCACGGAAGTGTTTGAAGGCCGTCATCCGGCTCAATCAGAGAAAGACTGGGCGGAGCAAACGCTGGCTCCCACGCTGGAGAAGAACCCGGAGAAGCCCGTGGGCGCGGCCACAGGGACGAATGTCGACGAAACCGGTCACGCGCGTTTTACCACCATCAGCGGGATGCCCATCCGCCGCCTGTACACGCAGGCTGACCTGCCGCAAGACTGGAATTACGACCAATACCTGAACTATCCGGGCCAGCCGCCGTACACGCGCGGCATTCACGCCACGGGATATCGCGGCAAGCTGTGGACGATGCGCCAGTTCTCCGGATTTGCTTCGCCGGAAGAAACGAACCTGCGCTACAAATATCTTTTGTCGGCGGGCGGCGGCGGACTTTCCGTGGCGTTCGACTTGCCGACGCTGATGGGCTATGACTCCGACCATCCGGCGAGCGAAGGCGAAGTTGGCAAATGCGGCGTGGCCATTGATTCGCTCGAGGACATGGAAATCCTGTTCAGCGGGATCAACCTGGAGAAGACCACGGTCAGCATGACGATCAATTCTCCGGCGTCAGTGTTGTGGGCGATGTATCTGGTCGTCGCCGAAAAGCAAGGCGCGGACTGGAAAAAGATTTCCGGCACCACGCAGAACGACATCTTGAAAGAGTACATTGCGCAGAAGGAATACATTTATCCGCCGGCGCCGTCGATGCGGCTGGTGATCGATACGTTTGAATTTGGGTCGAAGTTCACGCCGAAGTTCAACACCATTTCCATCAGCGGATACCACATCCGCGAAGCCGGATCGACCGCGCTTCAGGAATTGGCGTTCACCATTTATGACGGCGTTGAATACGTGGAGTGGGCGCGGCGCCGCGGCCTGGACGTAGACGAGTTCGGCCCGCGCCTGAGCTTCTTCTTTAACTCCCACAACGATTTCTTTGAAGAAATTGCCAAGTTCCGCGCGTCACGCAAGATCTGGTACCGGCTGATGAAAGACCGCTTTGGCGCAAAAAGCGCGCGTACATGGCTCATGCGCTTCCATACGCAGACAGCCGGCGTGTCACTCACCGCGCAGCAGCCCATGAACAACATTGCCCGCGTTGCGGTACAAGCGTTGGCGGCGGTGCTGGGCGGAACGCAGTCATTACACACTGATTCCTTTGACGAAGCGCTGGCCCTGCCCACGGAAGAAGCCGCGCGCATTGCGCTGCGCACGCAGCAGATCATCGCGTATGAATCCGGCGTCTCGCAGACGGTAGACCCGTTGGCGGGATCGTACTTCGTGGAAAAACTCACGTTGGACATGGAGAAAGGCGCGTTCGAATACTTCGACAAGCTAGACGCCATGGGCGGCATGGTCAAAGCCATTGAGAATGGCTATCCGCAGAAAGAAATTGCGGAAGCTTCTTACCAGTTCCAACGCGCGGTGGAAGCCAAGGAAAAAGTCATCGTCGGGTCAAACGATTTTGTGATCGAAGAAAAGCAGCCCTCCACGCTGTACATTGGCGAATCGGTGGCCGTGCAGCAGACAGCGAAACTGAAAGCGTTACGCGCGCGCCGGAATAACGACGAAGTACGCCGGACGCTGGACGCACTGAAGCACGCCGCGGCGCAGGAACCGGTCGTCCGGGCGGATGGCCAGATCAGTGACGCGAACACCATGCCGTTCATCATTGACTGTGTGCGCGCGTATACGACCGTTGGCGAAATCTGCGAAGCGCTGCGGCAGGTGTATGGGACGTATGAAGAAGTGAGCATTACTTAGCTTTTCTGTCGCTGCGCTCCAAACCGCTGAAGAGCGTTGCCGTATCCGAAAGTATCCTGCGCCTAAAGCGCCCCGGTTCGCCGCGTGGTCGGGCTCACCGGGGATTGTTTACGGTGGAGATTTCCTGGTCGCTTCGCGACAAACCTAATTTTCTTGTCGCTGCCTCCAACCCGCTGAACAGTATTGCCGCATCAGAAAGTAGCCTGCGCCCAAAGCGCTCCGGCTCGCCGCGTGATCGGGCTCGCTGCTTTACTTTCTGAGGGTGTCTCTGGTTCCAGCAAGGATCACCAGATCACGGCGATCACCCGATCATCCGATTCTTGTAAATTGCCCATTGCTCAGTCCCCGCAATTTTTTCCAGCCAGCCGCTGGCGGCCAGAAGATTTTCCAACTCAACGTAACGGTACGTCACAAAGACCGGGCGTGGATCGGTCTGCCAAGATGTGTGCAGGTTGGTGAGCACGGCCGCGAAGACCGGTTGGGGAAAAGGATTGAAAAGATAAATGACCAGAGGGCCAGCGGGGAACTGGAAGTCGCGGGCGTTCATGCATAGACATTGCATGGCCGTGCCCGGCGAGCGGTCGGCGGAGAACTTGCTAATGTTTTGCTCAGCGGCGAGATGAAGCTCCGGAATTAATTCCACGCCGATGGCTTTTCCGAAGCCATGTTGCGCGGCCATGAGCAAAGTCCGGCCCTTGCCGGAACCCAGGTCGATGAAGGTGAAATCGCCGAACGCGATGGGCAGGGCCTGCATGATCTGTTCGAAGAGCCAGGGTTCGCTGGCGAAGTACGGCGATTCGACGAAGGTAGTGAGGAAGCGCGTGGCGAATCCGACGTTGGAGCGCGTGGTGTTTACGTTGTGGTCGAAGTCGTAGTCGAGGTCGTCAAAGCGGAGACGGCGGCGGGAGGGCAGCGATCCGAGGACCGTTTCGGCGAGGGCAGAAGTCGCTCGGGCGATGGTCGGCCAGAATCCGCGGTCACGAACGGAGTCGCGCCACAGCCGAGAGAACAGGGCCATGAATCCCCGGCTGTCATCAGAGGCGACCCGCGGTTCGGCGTCGTCAGGCGCAGTCGCGGCGGTTAATTTAGAATCAGTTTCCATTTTTCTTGTCGCTTCGCTCCAAACCGCAACAGGCACGGTATTCAACCAGGGTGTTTTCGGCGCTTTTAACGCGTCTGCTCGGCGTGCAAGCCGGCTTCGCTACCGATTTTAACCAACCTGAGTTCTGTTGGTTTAGAATCACGTCTTCATGAAAAAGGCGATTGAGCATCTTAAAAACTCCGACGCGGTCTTATCTTCCATTATCGAACGCGTGGGCGAATGCCGCATGAGTTATCGCGATCCGTCATTTGAGGCGCTGGCGCGAGCGATTGTGTTCCAACAGCTGAGCACCAAAGCCGCGAGCACGATTTATGGCCGTCTGGAAGAAGCCGCGGGCGGAAAGATAACGCCGCAGGCGATCCAGAATCTTACAGTCGGTGAGATGCGGCGCGCGGGGCTTTCCAAGCAGAAGATCAGTTACATACGCGACCTGGCGGATCACGTGGAGAGCGGACGTCTGGATTTAACCAAGATCGGCGCCATGGAAGACGAAGAAGTGATCCTGGCGCTGACGGACGTGAAAGGCATAGGCGTTTGGACGGCACACATGTTCCTGATGTTTGCGTTGCGCCGGCCCAATATATTGCCGGTCGGCGAT
This sequence comes from Acidobacteriaceae bacterium, assembly GCA_025357215.1. GTDB lineage: Bacteria > Acidobacteriota > Terriglobia > Terriglobales > Acidobacteriaceae > Angelobacter. Next base: position 8,227 of record JANXPR010000058.1, read on the forward strand.
CTGGGGATCAGGATTGCGATTCAACGGTCATATCGCAAGCGGAAGATGCCGTCGGCGAAAGACATTCAGAAGATCGCGAAGGGCTGGCATCCTTATTGTAGTTACGCGTCGTGGTATCTGTGGCGGAGCCTGGAGTTGAAGGATGGCGCTCCGGCATCAAAGAAAAAGGGGAAGAAGAACAAGTCCACCACGGAGACACGGAGGCACGGAGGGAAGAAGGTTAAGGCGAGAGCGAAGACCAAGTAAGCCGCGAATGAACGCGAATGAAATTTGTGCCCTTGACAGGCATGTCCTTCCCTGGACCATGCATTGGTCAGCAAGAAAATGCATAGATCGTTCGACTCGCCCTCAGTCGCCGACTCCTTCGGGCCACGCTCACGATGACAAGTGCTTGGCAGTGTGGGCTGTGTCCTGAGGCATTTGCCAGCAGGTTGCTGTTTTGTTTTTTGTTTATGGGAGTGACGAAGGCTTTCCGTCCGTGGTGGAGTCGGCTTTTTGGTAGAATCTGGGCAGTGGCCAATGAGCAATGACCGCAAAATTCGCGTGCTTGTCGCCAAACCAGGCCTGGACGGGCACGACCGTGGCGCCAAGGTGATTGCACGGGCGCTGCGCGATGCCGGCATGGAAGTGATCTACACCGGCCTGCGGCAGACACCGGAGATGATTGTGAACTCCGCGCTGCAGGAAGACGTGGACGTGATTGGCCTCTCGATTCTTTCCGGAGCGCATAATGCAATTGTGCCGCGGGTTTCCGCGATGCTGCGGGAGCGCAAGATCGATGACGTGCTGCTGGTGATCGGCGGGATCATTCCCGAACAGGATTTTGCCGCGATGAAGCAGGCCGGCGTAGCCGGGATCTTTAATCCGGGGACGCCGATGGACGAGATTGTCGAGTTTATCCGCAAGAACGTAAAGCCCAGAAGCATTCCAGCCTAGATTCTTTGTTCCTTCCAAACCCTGATCAACTAATTGACGCATAGCTTCGAAGACTGGCCGCGAAAATGTTTTCGGCGGGGCTAACCGCGATCCTCTGCGCAGGTCTAAGGCGCATGAGAGGTGTTGGCATGAAGAAGCTGGTCGCCTTTTTTTTCGCAGCAGCGCTTTGCGTATGGCTGGTTCAGGTCAAGCAGACAGTTCAAGCTGCACAGAAAAAGTCTTACTCACATAGTTCAACCTATACGACGAACGACGATTCCGCGACGGACGATTGCGCCACGCGCATGCGCATGTACGACTCGGAATTCAAGGCCATCGTCAGCGACGAAGAGACGCGTAGCATCCCCAACGGACCGTTGAAGATCACAGCAGAGCACAACGGCGGAATCCAGGTGACAGGCTGGGACGGCGCCGATTTCAGCATCAAGCTGTGCAAGCAAGTCGCCGCGAACGATGACGGACGCGCCCGCCAGATTCTGGCCGCAACGCATCTGGAAGTGAGCAGTTCCACGGTGAACGTCCGCAGCGTGGATTCTGATGACGACCATTCCCTGGGCACGCTGATCATGGTGAAGGCGCCGCGCAATGCGACCCTAAGTTTGACGGTGCACAACGGCGGCGTGTCTTTGAACGGGTTTACGGGCACGGCGGACGCTCACGCGCAAAACGGCGGCATCTCCTTGAAGCACAGCGGCGGAACGATTACGGCGGAAGCGCAGAATGGCGGAATCAGCCTGAAGGATTGCAGCGGCGACGTGACGCTCAATGTCCAGAACGGCGGGCTTTCCATCAGCGTACCGGAACGCTGGGAAGGCAAAGGTCTGGAAGCGCACACGCACAACGGCGGACTCTCGATTGATGTTCCGAAGAACCTGCAGACCGGCGTGGAGTTGGTGGGGTCCGAGCATACGTCCATTATTTGCAAGGATGACGTTTGTGGAAACGCGGAGCGGACGTGGGACAACGGACACAAGATCCTGCGTTTTGGTCCGGGCGGCGGAAAGATACGTGCGACAACCGTGAACGGCGGAGTGGTAGTGCAGTCGAAGGAACGGGCAAGAGCTGAGTTGTAAGGCGTTAGAATTTGCCAGAGGTTGAGCCGCGGAAATGTCGCCAAGAAGGTGGCGTTTCCGCGGTTTTGTTTTTTGTTGCGGACGGCGGCAAGGAAGTGAGCACGACCGCTTTTTGTACGAGTGCAATCCTTGTCTTCTTTTGGCGCTCCGCTGACGCTGCGCGCCAGCCTACGGCGTGAGGAAAGGGATTCATTCGTCCTTACCCGGCACTTACCTCGCAGCGCGCGTTGCGCGCCTCGAGGACATACCGGGCTATTTTCGGGCGTCCCTTGCGGGACTTGCCGTGCGGTCGCTCTGGCATTGTGGCCAACCATCTTGTCCTCAGAAAACATGCTCGTTTTGCTTTCGCGATAGACAGCCCCCCGATATTTTGTGGGCCAGTCCTCTTCCAGGACGGAAAGTACATTGGTCTAACTGTTTCTTCTTTTTTTCCAGGCAAATCCAATATACTTAAGCAGTCCACTTCCATGAGCAAGTTAGACGAGATTCTGGCTGCGACGCGGCTGCGCTTGGCCCACACCAAAGAGCAGGCGGACTTGCGCGCGTTGGAACAAGCCGCGGCAGCACATACGCCCCGGGGATTTCGCAAACGGCTGGTGGCCATGTCACAACTGGGCCCGGCCGTGATAGGGGAATTGAAGAAGGCATCGCCCAGCAAAGGCGTGATTCGCGGAACGTTTCCGGTGGGCATCCTGGCCAACCAGTTGGCGCGGAGTGGAGCTTCGGCGCTTTCCGTCCTTACGGACGAGTCGTTTTTTCAAGGCTCGCTGGCCAATCTGCTGGAAGCTTCTGCCGCCACCGACCTGCCTTGTCTGCGCAAAGATTTCATTGTGGATGAATTTCAGATTCTGGAAGCGCGGGCCCATCATGCCGACGCCATCCTGTTGATTCTTTCCGTGCTGGACGACGGCGCGTTTGCAAGATTGCTGGACTATGCTCGCGGGCTCGACCTGGACGTGCTGTGTGAAGTCCATAATATGGATGAGTTGCGGCGCGCGCTGGAAGGCGGCGCGGACATTGTGGGCGTGAACAGCCGTGACCTCACCACGTTCCACGTGAGTCTGGATACAGCGGTTGAACTGGCCAGCAGTATTCCCAACCACGTGCTGCGCGTGGCGGAAAGCGGCATCGATAGCGGAAGCGAGATTCGCGAACTGCACGCCGCCGGATACCAGGCGTTCCTGATTGGCGAAGCGCTCATGCGCGCGGAAGATCCCGGCAAAAAGCTGCAACAGCTTTTGCAAGACGCAGGATGGTATTCCGAATCGCCATCGGCCACCGCCCATTGGCGGGGCACAGTCCAGTAAGAAAACGCAGCCGGCTTTCCCGATAAAAACAATCATGCGCACCTGGATCAAATTCTGCGGAACCACTTCTTTGGAAGACGCGCAAGCCTCAGTGGAGGCCGGCGCGGACGCCCTGGGGTTTATCTTTGCGCCCAGCAAACGCCGCATCACGCCGGAGAAGGCGGGAGAGATTATCAAGCAGCTCCCGCAGAACGTGGCGAAGGTTGGCGTTTTCGTGAACGAGACGGCAGAGAATATCCAGGCGACGATCCGGCAGACGGGCCTGACGCTGGTGCAGTTGCATGGCGATGAGTCTCCGGAATTTGTGATGGCGCAGCGCGAGCGGATCGGCGTAATCAAAACCATTCTGGTGAACGGCAACCTGGAAGACCGCTTTGCTTCGTTTTGCGGACACCGCGAATGCGCGGACCACATACTGCTCGATTCCGGATCAGGCAGCGGCCTGACGTTTGACTGGCAGAGCGTGCGTCGGCGCGTGGATTGGAATGACGTGAAGGTGATTGTGGCTGGCGGTCTCACGCCGGACAACGTGGGCCAGGCGATAGAGGCTCTAATGCCCTGGGGTGTGGACGTGGTGTCTGGCGTGGAAGCCGGACACGGGAAGAAAGATCCGGCCAAGTTGAAAGCTTTTGTGGCGGCGGTGAGAAAATCAGACGAGCGGTTAGCGTAGAGAGGCAGGAGCAGATGGCGAGCGCAGCACGCAAAATTAAATCCGTGCCCGGCAGGTTTGGAAAATATGGTGGGCGTTACGTCCCGGAAACACTGATGGCGGCGCTGGAAGAACTGGAGCGCGAGTACGAACGCGCGCGTCGCGATAAAAAGTTTCGCGCGGAGTTCGAGTCGCTGCTCAAGAACTATGCGGGACGTCCGACGGCGCTGTTCCATGCTCGCCGCATGAGCAAAGAACTGGGCGGGGCGAAAATTTATCTGAAACGCGAAGACCTGCTCCACACCGGCGCGCACAAAATCAACAACTGTATTGGGCAGGCGTTGCTCGCGGTCCGCATGGGCAAGAAACGGATCATTGCGGAAACCGGCGCGGGACAACACGGCGTTGCTTCGGCCACGGTCTGCGCATTGTTCGGCCTGGAGTGCGTGGTCTATATGGGCGTGGAAGACATGCGCCGCCAAGAGCTGAACGTTTTCCGGATGCGGCTGTTGGGCGCGGAAGTGCGCGGCGTGGAGTCGGGGTCGAAGACCTTGAAAGACGCCATCAATGAGGCGATGCGCGACTGGGTGACGAACGTCCGGACGACACATTACTTGCTGGGAAGCGTGCTGGGCGCTCATCCTTATCCCACGATGGTCCGCGACTTCCATTCGGTGATTGGACACGAAGCGCGCGCGCAGATTTTGAAAGCAGAAGGCAAATTGCCCACGGTGATTATTGCCTGCGTGGGCGGCGGGTCGAACGCGATTGGAATTTTCCACGAGTTCATCAAAGACAAACGCGTGAAGCTGATTGGCGTGGAAGCCGGTGGACGCGGCGAAAAACTGGGCGAACATGCGGCGCGGTTCCGTGGCGGATCGCCCGGCGTGCTGCAAGGAACGTTTTCTTACGTGCTGCAAGACGCTGCCGGGCAGATTGCCAACACGCATTCGGTTTCCGCGGGACTCGACTATCCTTCGATTGGTCCGGAGCACGCGGCGCTGGCAGATTCGGGACGCGCGGAGTATGTAGCGGCGTCCGATGCGGAAGCGCTCACGGCGCTGACGCGGCTGGCACAGACGGAAGGAATCATTGCGGCACTGGAGTCGGCCCACGCCGTGGCGGAATGCATCAAACGCGCGCCGAAGATGAAGAAGTCCGACGTGCTGATCGTGAATATTTCTGGGCGCGGCGACAAGGATATTGGGATATTGCGGGAAAACCTCAAAATAGGGTGATCGGGAAGAATCGGGTGAGCGGGTGATCGCGCGTGATCTGGTGATCGGAAGCAAACGTGAAGATGAGGGACCTGTAAGCATTGCGAATTGCAAACCGGAAATCGGAAGACAAGAACGATGAGCATCGATAAGCACCAAGTACTCAAGGATAGAACTAAAGCGTTTGCTCTGCGGATTATCAAGATGTCGGATGCCTTGCCGCGAAGTCGTGCAGCTAATGTAATCGCGAATCAAGTGTTGCGATCTGCAACTTCGCTGGCAGCAAACTATAGAGCTGCGGGCCGGGGCCGGTCGAAGGCAGAGTTCCTCGCCAAGCTGGGTATCGTCATTGAAGAAGCTGATGAAACCGTCTTCTGGCTGGAACTTCTTGCCGATAGCGGCATTATTCCACCGGCAAGACTCCGCGAACTGACTAACGAAGCGAATCAATTGTTATTTATCTTTTCCGCGTCACGAAGGACGGCAAAATCATGAGTGTCAGGACAACGGCAGCTCCTGCTGTTCCGATCACCGGATCACCCGATCACCGGATCACCCGATCTCTGTCCCACAAGCCAAGTCTAGTGGTGTACGTCACCTGCGGCGATCCTGACCTCGCAACCACGAAGCAGATCGTGTTGTCGGCGATTCGCGCTGGCGCGGACGTGATCGAACTGGGTGTACCGTTCAGTGATCCGCTCGCCGACGGGCCGGTGATCCAACGAGCGAGTGAACGCGCGCTGAAGCATGGGACGTCGCTGCGTGACGTGCTCGGATTGGCGGCGGAAATCCGCAAAGAGTCTGACGCGGGGCTGGTCATTTTTTCATACCTCAATCCCGTGATGCGCATGGGCCTGGAACGCTTTTGTGATGAAGCCGCGAAGGCCGGCGTGGACGGCGCGCTCATCACCGACCTCACGGTGGAAGAAGCGGACGAATATCGCCGGCTCATGGCCGCGCGCAATCTCGATACGATTTTTCTGGCCGCGCCAACGAGCCCTGACGTGCGCTTGAAAAAGATCGCACAAGCGTGCCAGGGATTTGTTTACGCCGTGTCCCGCACTGGCGTGACCGGAGCGCAGAAGCAACTTGCGGGCGACGCCGGCGATCTGGTGAAACGCATTCGCAAGTACACCAAGCTGCCCGTGGCCGTCGGGTTTGGCATTTCCACCGGTGCGCAATTTTCCCAGGTCGGCGCGTTTGCTGACGCAGCCGCGGTTGGCAGCGCCATCGTCCAGGCGGTGGAACAGAATCCAGGACGCGAAGCGCAGGCGGTGGCGGAGCTCGTCGCGGCACTGAAGAGCGGCGCGTGAGCAAGCCCGTACTCGAATCTGGCGTGCAAGGTCGTTGCGATCTCTGTTTCTAATCAGTTCTAATCGACTCATCTTTATCCCTAAGATCGCACTCTTCACAGAATTAACATCATTAAGTTATTATTGATAAATACTAACTTCATTAGGTATCGCATCCCCTAATCGAACGGTTATTGGGAAAGGGCCTGCCATGGACATTGCAGACTGGCGTAAAAAAATTGACGATCTGGACCGGCAACTGGTGGATTTGCTGAATCAACGGGCGCTGGCGGCGCGGGAAATCGGCAAGTTGAAGCGCAACACGCGCATGCCCATCTACGAGCCAGACCGCGAAAAGATCATCTTTGGCAATGTGACCAGCGCCAATCACGGACCGCTGCCGGACAGCGAATTGCGCCAGGTGTTTGAACGCATCATTGACGTGATGCGCAACATACAGCGGGCGGAGATCGTGCCCAAGGAACGCTCCGTGCCGGAGACCAGCACGGAATTTGATATTGAAATGACGGATTGAAAAAGATCGCCGACATCGCCGTGA